>JBOFGY010000204.1:0-30945 GCA_051649365.1 Trueperaceae bacterium | reverse complement strand
TCGCAGCGTAATCACATTGCGGCAAGTCTGCGCGTCTGGCTTCGTTTGAATGACTTGGCAGCTACCACCCTGCAAACGGTCTCTCCACTTCAACATGGCCTCTTGTCTGATTATCTCAAGCAACACCTTCGTCATCCCTCGCTCGTTTTCTCCAGGGCTTTCTTGTATCAGGCTAAACTCGATATTGTCCGTGACGCAATGCGTGATTACCTTTCCAACCCTTACATTACCCTCTCAACTGCGTAACTCCTATAGATGAGTCTGATTTACGCGAAATACAACTGACTGAAAATGAAATAGCGCAGTACGGTGTTCTGAATGATGACATATTGGTTATTAGAGTAAATGGAAGTGCAACGCTCATAGGACGATTCATTTTGTGTACTGTCGACAAAGTTTGGGCTTATAGTGACCATTCAATTAGAATACGGATAGACAGAAATCGCGTCGAGCCTAGCTTTCTCGCAATGTACGCCAATTCTCCCGCATCCAGAAATTATTTTGAGAATATGTTTATTACAACCGCAGGTCAGAAAACAATCAACCAAACTCACTTAGGCAATCTACTTATAAATCTCCCAACCCTCGAGGAACAAAAACGTATCGTTAAAAAAGTAGATGAACTCATGCGGTTGTGTGACATGCTAGAAAAACAGCAAGAGCAGCGCAACACAGTACGTCACACCCTAACCCAGTCTTCTCTAAACTCCCTAACCACCACCCAAACTCCAGACGATTTGAAAAGGTACTGGCAGCACACCACAGAAAACTTTACAGAGCTTTTCAAAACACCAAAAAGTGTAAGCGATTTGCGCCAAGCGGTTTTGCAGCTTGCGGTGATGGGAAAACTCGTCCCGCAAGACCCAAAAGACGGGGATGCTGGGGAGTTGCTCGAGGAGATTGAGAAATTTAGAGCACAAGAATCAGATGTTGCCCGAAAGCAAAGTGGGGACGCTCGAGCTCTTGGTTGACACACGTTGCGGTAAGAAGTGCAGAACGTAATTCCCAATCGGTAAGACTGTCATTCACTGAAGCAGCTAGACCAACATTGCCGTTATACCAAGAGGCTTCACTGGGAATGGTTGTGCCTTCAGTTTGTAACTGCGTACGGAAAGCTTCGTCGCCTATATCTTCATCAGTTATATCTTCATGAGTTATATCTTCATCAGTGCAGCGTTGTTCACTTTTGTTAGCACCACCCACGTTCCCTTCTAACAGCATATAGAGTTTGCCGTCATTCGGGTCACAGAAGACGAAGGGGTCGCGGAAGGTGTTTAGTGGGCCAACATCAGCTTGTTCTTGCGCTTGATAGAACTCACCGTCAGCCTCGAGTAAAGTCTCGTGCGTCCATTCACCTTGAATTTCCAAACCATTTTCAGTAGCCACAAGCGTTGGACCATAAGCAACGACAATTTTTTGTTCGTAAGAAATACTGGGTGTCGTTGGGTAACCAGGACAGGTGTCGCTTTGCGGTGAAACCACGCTTTCCGCATTCCTAACTTGTGGTGACAAGCTGTGCATAGCAACCGCAACTAAAGACCGCATACAATGCCCAGGACCATATACAATGTAAGTGTTCACCTGGTGAAGTAGCAACGCTATTTGTAAACTTTGTAAAGCTTATGCACTTACCACGTCCTGTTTCCACAACTTTGCCAATTTTTGGACTTGTTTGCATTACCCATAGTGATACGATTCGTTACCGCACCATAACGCGCACGCATTACCTAAAATTTGACGAAGCTCAACGTCGCGAACGATTAGCTGAACTCTACAGCTATAACTTGCAAAAACTTTTTGAAGCCCTCGAGTTTTGTGCGGTGCAGAAAATTTATCTTTACCGCACGACCGCAAATTTATTTCCAATGAGTGATTGGAATGATGGTATTGGGCAGGAACTGCTTCATGAATTGCAACCCCTCATGGTAGGGTTTGCTGCTCGAGCCAAAGCTCTAGGAATTCGCGTGATTGTTCATCCAGAGCAATTTGTGGTGCTAAGTTCTGAATCTAAAACTGTGCGCGATAACAGCGTCAGTATATTAGCCCACCAAGCATCTATTTTTGACGCATTAGGCTTGCCACGCTCGAGCTGGGCAGCCATCAATATTCACGGAGGAAAGCGTGGACGAAGTGGGGAACTTATTGAAGTTGTTCGTGACTTACCCCCTGAGATTAAAGGTCGTCTCACTTTTGAGAATGACGAATATGCGTATAGTGCTCCAGAGATTTTAGACGTTTGCGAACGTAGTGACGTACCAATGGTTTTCGATGCACACCACCATGTGATTCACGAGACTTTAGACAGTATGGAAGATAGCAGTGTTACAAAATTTACGCATTTAGCGCGGCAGACATGGCAGCCACACGATTGGCAAATCGTGCATCTCTCAAATGGACGCACAAAACCTCGAGACCCCAAACATAGTGACACAATTATTACTATTCCTGGGGGCTACCGTGAGGTAAGGTGGATAGAAGTTGAGGCAAAGCACAAAGAGCAAGCTATACGTGACGCACAAACTTGCTGGCACAAAACTAATGCTTAGCCACCTAGTTTTGCGATAATCTGATTCAGTGTCTGCAACGCCGCATCTGGATTATTTAGTTCACGTTGTAAAGTCACGAAATCACCTGAGATATAGCGCCATTCGTCGCGGGCACGAAAGTTACTCGAGGCATAAAGTCGTTGAATGGCACCTTCAATGATCGTAATATCTTCCGCAAGGTCAGGACTTACACCTTGTGTTCGCAGGCGTTGCTCTAACAAATATAAGACCTGCAAAATTTCGTTACGCAATCGCCCATTGTTCGTGCCACCATCATCCCCACGTAAACTTGCAACCGAGCGCGCCCACTCAACTTCTGCAGAGATCTCAGATGTGTTATCACTTAACCGAACATCATTGTCGTCTAGCTGACGACAAGCAACAAGACTGATAACTATCAACAACACACTACACAGTTGCAACATACTCTAGCGGTCTTGCCACCATTCAATATCTGTAATCTCAACGCGTATTTTATTACTATGATCGTTTTGTTGCGAGACTGCGTTTTTACTTTGTTGCTTTTCTGTTATGCTCGAGTGCGAATTGCTTCTCTGATTCAACATGAAATTAGGACGAAAGAGGGTGTCACTTGAGTTAAACCGTGTATACTTTATTGGTATATATTTCATAATACACTCCTATTTAGAAAATAAGTGATACGCCTTAGCAAAACTTGAGGCTTGCTTGAGTTTAAGTTGAGGACTGGATTGTGATGTTAATGACCTCTCGAGGGTAGCTTGATGTCTCTATCAGGTTCTGGATCTCCTTCTGGAACCTCAGTATCAGGTAGATCAGGGTCATGTCTAGGTACATCACTTGATATGTCATTATCGGGTGGTGCTATGGGTGGCAACGGCAAATCAGTATCTGGATTATTCGTGCCAACACATAGGTTCGCAGTCTTCATCGTTTCTCCTCGAGATTGTTTATAGGGTTGTGATTTCCCATAAGGGCAAACGGAAATGACTGCACAGCGCATGCAAGCTGACTGTAAAGCAGCAGCGTTGTCCATGCAACATCAACACCTCGAGATAACAAATTGCTAACAAGTTGACTCAGCGGATCAGCCTCACTAAAAAATGCAATAGGACACTCGTAGGTTTCGCATACAATGTGGTGAACCTCGAGTGTCTTCTTTTGTAAATCTTGCTTATGGAGTGTCGCAAGCGCTTGGCTCACAGGAAGTTAACGGCTCATATCAGAAGCCGTAGTCTCGCCGTCCATATCTTTGTCACTGCTGTCTACAGTTTCCCACTCTTCTTGGATGGTTTGCGCGTCAACATTTAAGAAAACAGTGTTACCTTCCACGCGGTCAATATAATCAAAGGAAATACTGTGGTGCATTTCGTCAGGTGCATCATTTTTAGTTAAAACAATATAACCATCTTCTACGTAATCTACTGTGCCTACATGTTCACCTGCAATACCATTCATTGAACCTTGTCCCGTAGCATGTACCATCATGTGTTCACGGATTCGTTCGCTCATGGTGTTGGAGCTGTCACCAAGTGTGTCACTATAGTCTGTTGAACTTTTATCCATTGCTTACCTCCTTTGAAGTTGGTGCAAGTGGTCTATCGCTAGAGATGGGAGACACGTTTCATAAAAACATTTCTCGGACTAAAAACTTCTTTATCAACGTGCCTCCATAACTGTGTCACTTGCTTCTTCTAATATAAAGAGCACGGCTGACAAGGGTCTGAACGGTGGCTGACGATGGGCTGAGTTAGTTACAACGATGCGTCAGTTTTGGCAACATCAACCATGAGTTTTGATGACCCGTTAAAACTCGGTTCTGGGGAAGTATCTGGCATTTTTCTTAGCTATTTTTTCTTAGCTATTTTTTCTTAGCTATTTTTCTTGTGTCTTTGTGTGAATTTTTACTTTTGACGCGTGCTGAGTCAATAAGTTAGTTTCACCGAGGAATCAGTTTTGATCAGGTTGAATATAGAGGGGCAAGGTCACAAAAATTGTCGTACCCTGTCCGAGTTTACTCTCGAGCCATATCTTGCCTTTATGACCTGTCACAATCCATTCGGCAATCGAAAGACCGAGACCTGTGCCCCCTGGATCTTTTGCTCGGGTGCGCGCTTTATCAGCGCGGTAGAAGCGTTCAAAAACGTGAGGCAATTCTTCTTCAGCGATGCCGATACCATTGTCTCCAACAAAAAAAGTCACATGTGTGTCTACTTCGTTTAAGCCTAAGCGTATCGTGCCACCTTCAGGCGTATATTTCGTTGCGTTTTCTAGAAGAATAAATGCGAGCTGTTTAAGGCGTTCTTCATCACCAACGACAACGGTGTGGGGTAAATGGTGCAGTTCAAAGATATGACTCGTGTCCATAAACTGTACTTTGTCCCATACATCCAAAAGCACGGTCGCAAGATGAACAGGGGCAAGACGCATTTTGAGTCCACTATCACTGCGGGCAAGCTCGAGCAAATCTTCGACCAGGCTACTAAGTCGCACGGCTTCTTCGTATACATCATGTAAAATCTCTTGTTGTTCAAGTACAGGAATAGCTTGGTAGCGTGTAAGTAGTTCTAAATTGCCGCGTATAGACGTGAGCGGTGCACGGAGTTCATGGGCGGCGTCTGCGACAAAACGTTGTTGGCGGTTTGTGAGGTCACGAAGCTTGACATTGGTTTCGCGCAGCGTCGTTAACGTTTGTTGCCGTTCGGTAATTTCTAAAGAGATAGAACCAAAACCGAGTAGGCCACCCTCATCATTGGGAACAGGATAATACGACACGAGCCAGGTGCGGTTTTTTGTTGGATGTTTGACCTCCAGATTGAGTACAGGCTCGAGCGTCGTCTCAATGCGTTTAAGGATGGGTTCAATCATGTGCCAAACAAACGGCAAAATATCAGAGACTTTTTGTCCCAAGTGATCTTCGACGCTAAGCCCATTTATATCAGCGAGAGCCTGATTGATGCGAATATAGCGGTAGTCGCTGCTTAGCAAGCAAAAGCCAAGTGGCAAAAAACGAATAGTCGCGTCAAGGCGTGCGGCGGTTTCGGCAAGCTCGAGCTCGAGCTGTTTTTGTGCACTAATGTCTGTCGAGGTACCGAGGAGGCGGATGACGTTGCCGTCACCATCAAGTGTAATGTGTCCTCTGTCCCATAAGTGGATGTAATACCCTTCTTGATGTTTTACGCGGTACTGCACACTGTAGTCGCCACCCTTTCTAAACATACCTGCTATTTCATCCCTTGTGCGTACAAATTCATCCGGGTGAATGCGAGAGTTCCACCAATCTGAAGTGTTTGGAACGTGCTGGGGCAAGAAGCCTGTTACTGCCTCGAAGCCTTGAGAACGCCAAACGTTTCCTGTGCTTACGTCCCACTCATACAAAAAACTTCGAGCAGAGATTTCAGTAAGCTTAAAACGTTCTGCCAGAACCGCCGCAGCCTCCTCGCTACGCGCGCGTTCGATGGCGGGGATAAACTGTGCGGCGACATTTTCGGCAAGCTCCCTCTCATCTTCACGCCAAACCCTGGGTGTGTTACAACTAATGTTTAATGTCGCGACCCAACGGCCCTCTTTGAGATAAGGCACGATGAGGAGCGCGTGAAGACCAAGGGATATAATCATAATCATCGAACTGCACTCCGTTAAACGGTTGTCTTTGGTCACATCAGGAATCATGATGGTTTGACCGCGCTTATAAAGCTCGAAAAAATTTGGCGTGACGTACTGGGAGAGTTTGTAGACACCTTCGAGGTTGGGTCCTGAGTCGCGCTGGTGGTTGTGGTGCACCTCAAGTTTGTCTGTTTCTTTATCCACATAACTAAGATTGCAACTCGAGACCTCGAGATAATTTCCTAAAAAAGCCATCACGGTCTTCTCAATATCTGCTGCGCTGCGCAAACTTCTCACTTTACTATTTAACTCGAGCAAAAATTTAGTGTTAAGCTCACGCCGTTTACGTGCTGTAATGTCGAGGTTAACACCGATGAGACGTGTGGCTTTACCCGTTGAGTCGCGCAACACGCGCCCACGTCCAGCTAGCCAGCGTACTTCACCCTTTGGCAAAACCACGCGAAATTCATCCTGGTAATCTTCCCCGGATTCTTTAACAGTAGCGATTTTTCTTAGAACACGGGTTCGGTCTTCCGAGTGGACATATTTGCTAAAGCCACCCTCAAATTGGCCAGCTTCTAAACCAAAAAGTTTTTCTTGTTCACGTGACCAGTAGGTGTGTTTTTTGAGCAGGTCAGAGTCCCAAATGCCGAGGTTACCTGCTTGGACAGTAAGCGCGAGCCGCGCTTCCGAATGACGCAGTGCGAGTTCAGCACGTTTGCGCTCGGTGACGTTATTAAAAATGACGGCGACGCGACGCTCATCACCCCCTACCCTCGAGGCGTAAAGCTCAAACCAGCGTCCGTCCATCGCTTGGGATTCATCAATACGGCGCACACTTTTCCCTGTTTTTGCTACATTACCATACAGCTCGAACCAGTGAGACTCGAGCCCAGGTACGAGTTCACGAGCAGTTTTGCCGACAGCGTTTTTGAGCCCGGTGTGTAACTCGAACATTGGATTGACTTCGACAAAGCGGTAATCCACAGCGTGGTCGCCTTCAAAGATGACTTCGATAATGCAAAAACCTTCATCAATTGAGTTAAACAGGGTGCGGTAGCGTTCTTCCGACAGGCGCAGTACTTCTAAATCTGTTTTTCGGTCTTGAATATTAATGCTTGTTCCCACCCAATGTGTAATCTTGCCCGTTTCGTCACGTATTGGTAAACCTTTAGATAAAAACCAGTGATAGTGACCGTCTTTGGCGCGGTGACGCATTTCCATTTCGTAAGGTTCACCTGTTGGGCGGCTGCGCGCCCAACGTGCTGCAATTTTCGGAATATCTTCTGGATGGGTCATGTCATGCCAACCATTAACTCGAGCAGCTTCTACACTTTGCCCAGTAAAGTCTTCCCACCGATGATTCATATAAAGATTTACGCCACCTTCACTGTCCATCCAGACAAAACCAGGCAACGTTTCTGCAAGTGTACGAAACTGCGTTTCGGAGCGGTTTATTTTCTCAAAAAGCAAAGCGCGATTAAGGGTTTGCGCACACGTATTGGTGAGGATATCTAAAAAATCTCGTGTTGCGCTATCGAATGTCTGTGGTGCAGAAAAACTAAGGGTCAATGCGCCAATAGCTTGATCTTGAACGAGAAGGGGTAAATAGGCAGATGCCTGTGTGGTGGCATGAAACAGTATCTCGAGATGTGGGTAACGTTGCAAGCGTTGTAGAGCGTCATGAAAGAGTAGCGGCTCCTTCAGGCGAACCGCTTCAGCAACAGGATAAACAGCGTTTAATGGTTGCTGCTTAAGCTGATGAATGGCACCAGGGTCATGACCTTTGGAGGCGACAATGGTAAGCACATCCTTGTCGAGTAAAGTCACTGCACCTGCACGCGCACCCAGCGTCGTCATGCCTTCACCAATAACGGTGTCATACACTTCTTCAGCACGAATCGCTTTTGCAAAACTCGAGTTGACACGCAGCAAACTTTGTAAGCGTTGTTCGGTGGCATGGAGTTGTGTGCGAAGAATCTCGAGCTCGTTCATAACAATAATTGTAAGGATAGCAAGTGAGCATGAAAAATAGGGGAGCCGAGTATACACGGAGATAGACAAGCTCTTTGCTTCTCCTCCAATACCTTAAGGCAAACTGAGGCCAACTTTAGTTCTAGCTGAGTGTAAGGCTTTGGTGTGTTTATCTCTTGTTGTATTCCTAGCTAGACTACAGATAGATTTATGAACCGTATTTTAGTCATTGACGATGACACAAGCATTCGCAAGTTTTTGAAGCGGGGCTTGTCGTATGAAGGGTTTGCTGTTACCTTGGCTGAATCGGGTGAAGACGGTTTAGTGCGTGCGCGTGAACACTATCCTGACCTCGTGATTTTAGACTGGCTTATGCCCGGTATGGACGGGCTCGAAGTCTTAGAAAAATTGCGCTTTGCAGATACGAGTCTGCCGGTTATTATGCTCACTGCTAAGGACACCCCGCAAGATGAAGTAAGAGGTTTGACACAAGGCGCGGATGATTATGTGACAAAGCCCATTAGCTTTGATATTTTAGTTGCTCGAGTGCGCGGTCTCTTGCGCCGTGCCTCGAGCGAAGCACCGACACTTTTGCGTTTTGCGGATGTAGAAATGGACGCGGATAAATTTACGGTAAATCGTGCTGGGCGTGAGATAACCCTTACAGGGCTCGAATTTCGCTTACTCCAAACGTTTCTCGATAATCCTAAGCGTGTGATGAATAAGCAACTGTTGCTCGATAAAGTCTGGGGACGAGATTTTTTTGGTGATGACAATGTTGTTGAAGTTTATGTGAAGCAGTTGCGCCAGAAACTAGAGGCAAAAGAAGAGCCCCGTCTTATCCAAACCATTCGTGGGGTTGGCTATGTATTGCGTGAACAGTAACAACCTTTGGGAAATTCAGCTTTTCACAACTAGTTCTCGCAGAAATTTGGCTGCTTATTTGTATAAATTCATTTGTACAAACACTATCATACGAAGTGCAACTCTGGGCAAGACATAAAAGCTTGCGTGGTAGGTTGCTGTACCTACAAACGTATAGATTCGTAACAAGCAAACATGTCTAAGCCAACAAAACTGCTCCAAAAGAACTAAGTTAACAAAGCACAATTTCCCGACGACACCTTCTTCTTCGCAACGCAACACTAGGGAGAACATATTTTTCTGTTAGATAGTTCTTTTCATTTTGTACTGCTTAAGAAAAGACATGTGGTGTAAGATGAAGGAGAAAAATGTCCGAACAGGTGGCACAACGCTTTATTAGGGCCTTAGAAAAACTCGAGCGAGAAGGTGACTTTGAAACCATCGCCGAGCTTTTTGCTGAGAATGCTGAGGTTAATATTCATAGAAACCACTTGTTGGCACTAAACAACGTTGTGACTTAAACGCATTTCTAAACGCTGGTTTTTCTGTTACTGTTTCGGAACGCGCATTAAACAAATTCGCGTTGAAATGTTCGGGTGTTTCAGCCCAATGCGGCACCAATCCCCAGCGCACGATGACCACTTCGCGCTCGTTTGCGCTGAGGCGAATAATCGGCACATCGCTTTGTGGCGCAATATTGTAATTAGCTCCAAATAGAGGGCTCGGGGTTTTAAAATGTTGACTAAAGGCCTGTAAATTCCACTTGGCTGTATAGCGTCCGCACATCTTCGTCACCGTCACTTTCTGCGTAAATTGACAGTTTTTATTTTAGCAAATACCTATATATTTAAGGTGTTATGGACAACATTATTTTTGCAGTCTCGAGCGGCCAATGCCTACATTCAGCAAAATCACCGGCAGCAAACTTACCAGCACGATAGCGAGTGCGCCAGGTGCAGCTTCACGCAAGCGTTCATCTGCAGCGAGACGGTAGACACGCACTGCTAACGTGTCAAGGTTAAAAGGCCGCAAGATAAGCGTTGCGGGCAGCTCTTTTAAGACTTCAACGAAAACAAATAAAAATGCTGCGAGCATGCTCGAGCGCAGCAAAGGCAGATGAATGCGGCGCAACGTGGCGAGGGTAGGATAGCCGAGACTTTTTGCAGCATTATCCATGCTCGCGGTTACGTTTTTAAGTTGAGCTTCAATGCCCTGAAACGAGGTGACCAAAAAGCGCACGAGGTAAGCATAGACGAGCCCGACCATCGTGCCACTTAAAAGTAATCTCGAGGTATCGGTGAGACCTGAGACTCTCGTGTCGAGCCAGCCAAAGGCAATCAGTGTACTCACCGCAATGACCGAACCCGGTACGGCGTAACCTACTGTCGCAAAACGTAAGGCTATACGGCTTAAACGGTTCGCCTGAAGTCGCATGGCGTACGCGAGGGAAACGGAGAGCGCAAGTGCAAACAGCGCTGTGAGACAGGCCAGCACGAAGCTATTGGCGGTGTGCTCCCAAAAATCTTTCCCGAGGGGCAGGTTTGTTTTGAACGTCATGAGAAGCAACAAAAAAGCAGGCAAGATAAAACCAAAACACACAGGTAAGGCAGTGACAAAAAAAGCGGTTAATGCAGGTGAGCCTTTTAGATTGTAAACGAGTAGAGCCTGCCGTTTGGAGATGCGTGAACTGTGTTCGTGGTGATGGCGACTGCGCCGCTCGAGCCACAACACGACAAGAACGAATACGAGCAAACACGACGCAAGCTGCGCTGCAACGCCGCGTTCGCCCATGCCAAACCACGTTCTATAAATGCCCGTCGTGAGAGTTGGTACGCCAAAATAATCTACGGTGCCAAAGTCACTGAGTGCTTCCATGATGGCGAGGGCGATGCCGCCGACAATGGCTGGGCGGGCTAAGGGCAAGGACACTCTAAAAAAGCTACTCCAGGCATTGCAGCGCAAACTTTGGGCAGCCTCGAGCAGGAGCGTTGAACCTTCTAAAAACGCTGTGCGTGCAAGCAAATACACATAGGGGTAAAGTGCCAAGGTCAACATCGTGATCGCCCCACCCAAGGAGCGCACATCAGGGAAAGGATATTGCCGCGGGCGCAGCTCGAAGGTGTCACGAATAAAACTTTGCACGGGCCCAGCGACTTGTAAAAAATCGGTGTAGGTATACGCGAGAATATAAGCAGGGAAGGCCATCGGTAAAAGTAAGGCCCACTCGAGGATGTTGCGACCAGGAAAGCGGCACATCGTAACGAGCCAAGCCGTGCTTATGCCCAGAAGGGCTGTACCTATGCCAACACCAACCCCGAGCGCGAGTGAATTGCGGATGTAACTCCAAAGAACAGTGCTCGCCAAGTGTTCCCAGACTGCTGCTTCGGGTGTGAGCCAACTTGCAAAAATGACGACGAGCGGCCCAGTCAGTAACAGCGCGATGACCACGACAAAAAGACTCCAACCCCGCCATCTAAAATAAAGGTGACGGGGCTTAGCGTGTTGCAACAGTTTCGTCTGCGTGAGTTTTTGCTGCACTCGAACTAGAAAGAACAAGACATCAAACGGCCTCGTTCTTTGTCTCGCTTTCAGTGTTTATTTCCAACCTACTCTATCCATAATTTGTACGGCCAGCGGATTGCTCTCACCGTAGCTTGCCACATTCAGGGTATCCGCTTTGAAGTCGCCAAAGCCTTCAATAACATCTGAAACAGCTACACCTTCAACCACAGGATATTCAAAGCCTTGCTCGGCAAAGAGGGCTTGGGCTTCGCTCGAGGCTAAGTATTCAATAAACGCCACGGCATTATCACGGTTGGGCGCACCTGCAACGACGGCTGCACCACTAATATTAATGTGTGTGCCTCTATCGTCTTGGTTTGGGAAAAAAATGCCAACAGCATTCGCTACGTCTTGCTCCGCAGGGTCTTCAGATGTCAGTAGTCTTGCTAAGTAGTAATGGTTCGAGACGGCAACATCACATTCACCCGCCGCGACAGCTTTGATTTGGTCGGTGTCGCCACCTTCAGGCTCTCTCGCAAAGTTGTTGACGATGCCTTGCGCCCAGGCTTCGGCGGCTTCTTCGCCGTAAGCTGCAATGATGGAGGCTAACAACGACTGGTTGTAAATATTGCTACTCGAGCGTATACAGACACGCCCTTGCCAGGCTTCACTTGCTAAATCTTCGTAGCTCGAGAGTTCTTCGGCTGTAACGGTTTCTTTGTTGTAAATGATAACTCTCGCCCGTGTGGCTAAGCCAAACCATTTACCTTCGGGATGGCGCAAGTTTTCAGGAATTGCACTCGTCAAAACGTCAGAGGTGACGGGTTCTAGAAGCCCCGCTTCATCCGCACGCCAGAGATTGCCCGCATCTACGGTAATCAAAACATCAGCTGGGCTGTTATCGCCACTACTTCTGACGCGCTCGATAAGTTCTTCTGCCTTCGCTTCGATTAAATTGACTTCAATGCCTGTTTGTGCGGTGAAACCTTCAAACAAAGCCTGGTCACTGTCGTAGTGCCGAGCTGAATAAACATTAACTACGTCTTGGGCCTGAACAAATGTCATTGCTGTGAGAAGCAGCAAACAAAGTTTTTTCATTATGTCCTTTCACGATGTACGTCTAAAGGTTTAGCTAAACCATTTAACACCAAGTCGTTATCTCGGTGCCGAAGTCATCATGACAAATCTAATTCCAACTGTCAAGCTCGGAATTAAAATTATTCTCTAGCGTCTATGCGCAAGTGACTGAGTGACTCTATCTAGAACCATCGCCATCAGTACAATCGCTAGACCAGCCTCGAGCCCACGTCCAGTTTCATTTCGTGTCAGTCCAGTGACAGCTTCTAAACCCAAACCGCCACCGCCGACTAAACCCGCAATAATGACCATCGCTAAAATCATCATGATGATTTGATTGACCGCGAGCATAAGGCTTGGTAAGGCTAAGGGTAACTCAACTTTGTAGAGGAGTTGGCGTTTCGTCGAGCCAAATGCTCGAGCAGCTTCAACCGCGTCTTGGTTTACACTGCGAATTCCTAAACTGATGAGGCGAATACCTGGCGGCAGCGCGTAGAGAACCGAGGCAATAATCCCTGGCACGAAGCCAATATTAAAAAGCATGATGGCGGGAATAAGATAAATAAACGAGGGAATCGTTTGCAGCATGTCGAGGAGGGGCTCGAGCCCACGTCTTACGGTGTCGTGCCGCGCTGACCAAACCCCGAGCACGAAGGCTAGTGCAACGGTGAAGAGTGTCCCGACAAGCACTTGTGTCAGGGTGAGCAAGGACTCTTCCCACATGCCTAGTAGTCCAATAGTCATGAAGCTAGCAAGTGAGAAGACACCGAGTCGCCAGTGTGTTGTCAGAGCAATAATAAGTGAGACGCCGAAACTCAGAAGTGGCCAAGGAATCCAGAGTAAAAATGTCTGGAGCGGTCTGAGAAGATAAAGTACCAAAGCGTCGCTGAACGGCCCAGTGCCAAGCGGCAAATCGCCAATTTGATACAACGTGTCGCGGCTCCACCGGATGAAGGTGTCTACAGGATCACTCAGATTCATACGCAAGTTTTTGGGAAAAGGCTGTAGGGGTGTGACAAAAAAATGAATCACGAGGATGCCTACAAGTACGACGAGTGTTAACCACCAAAAGGAGCGACTGCCAATCCAACGTTGCAGAGCTGTTAACTTTTTCGCGGTATCTTTTTTTACGGTATCTCTGACTTGCGAAAAACCGTAGCTGATGCGGTCGAGCAGAATGGCCATCAAGGCAATGGCCAAGCCTGCTTCTAAACCCTCTCCAAATTGCTGGCGTTGCAAGGTTTGCAGCACAGTTTTTCCGAGTCCACCCGCACCAATCATGGCGGCAATCACCACGATGCCAAAAGCCATCATGATGGTTTGGTTGATGCCAGCAACGATGCTGGGTGCAGCAAGAGGTAAACGGATGTTAAAGAGGAGTTGAGCACGTGTCGAGCCGAAGGCTTTTGCAGCCTCGAGCGTGACAGGTGAAACTTGCCGAATCCCCAGGCTCGTAAAACGAATCGCAACAGGTAGGGCGTACATCACAGTTGCAATAACGCTTGGGACTCGAGCAATGCCAAAAAAGAGAATCACAGGAATGAGATAAACAAAGGCTGGCAGGGTTTGCATTACGTCGAGTCCTGGGCGTAGAAAGGCTTCAACCTTTCTCGAGAGCCCGGAGAGAATCCCGAGTGGAATACCAATGCCGAGTGCAATAAGTACCGAGACAGCCATGAGGGCGAGCGTTTGCATACTCTCGTCCCATAAACCAACCGAGCTCATAAAGAGAAAACTCAGCGCGCAAAAGAAAGCCACAAACCAGCCGGAGGCGCGTAAACCCAACATGAAGGCCAACACGACGATAAAAGGCCACGGGGTTGCCTCGAGGATGTTCTCGAGCCCTTTCACGAGTGTGTCAATCCCTTCACGCAGCGGGTTGAAAAAATATAAAAAGGCGGGATGGTCGTTGCGATGTTGAATGACCCACGCTTGAAACTGGTCAAGGGGTTCGCGTAAGCCGAGGTTCCAGCTCTCGGGGAACGTCGTGACATTAGGAAAGATGACCTTGAAGAGCAAAGGCAGCACCACGAAAAACAAGAATGCACTGCTCCATACAATGACAGACCAGTCTTTGCGCGCCTTAACTCTACCTCTACCCGAAGTCGTGGTTTGTTGTATCTCTCGAAGGCTAATCATTTATTGCACGTATCATAGACTGACTGTTCGTATCACCAGATAAAGCCATCAGCACACGGCTGCGGTCAAGGGTACCGAGAAGTTGCCCATGCTCCATGACGGCTAAAGGTGTGTCACTGCGCGCGAGTCGCCCGAGGAGCATCGTGAGTTTTGTTTGCGGTGTTACAAAATCTGTGATGGGACGTAGACGTGTCGAGGGAGCCTCGGCTTTGCCCAAGCAGTTGCCGTTAGCATCTTTTACAAACACGACTTGGCTGTGCTCTAAGGCTGTCTCGAGATTCTCCGTGTCTCGAAGAATGTAATCCGAGCTAGCCAGTGAACCTGCCGTAAGGACATTGGCTTTGGGAACGTCTTTGATAAATTCACGCACGTAAGCATTGACAGGTTTCATAACAAGATCAATCGGCGTACCCACTTGCACGATTTTTCCATCGTTCATGATAGCGATACGGTCACCAAGTTTGACGGCTTCTAAAAAATCGTGGGTGATAAAGAGAATAGTTTTTTGCATTTGCTTTTGTAAATGAAGCAGTTCATCTTGTAATTCGCGACGGATGAGCGGGTCGAGTGCGCTAAAGGGTTCATCAAAAAGCAAAATATCTGGATTCACGGCGAGAGCCCGGGCAATGCCCACACGTTGCTGCATCCCACCACTTAGCATGTTTGGATAATGTCCTTCCCAGCCGTGCAGTCCGACAAGCTTAATCATGTCTCTGGCCCGCGCCTGACGTGTTTTTGTCTCGAGACCTTGTACTTCTAGACCATAGGCAACATTATCGAGAACTGTTTTGTGGGCGAAGAGTCCGAAGTGTTGAAAGACCATGCTCATGCGTTGGCGGCGCACCTCGAGCAACTCTCGTTCACTCATCTTCAAGATATCTTTGTCCTCGAGCCAGACCTCACCCGAGGTGGCCTCAATGAGTCTTGCAATACAGCGAATGAGCGTAGACTTACCACTGCCCGACAAACCCATAATTACAAAAATCTCACCCCTGTTTACCGAAAAAGAAACATCTTGCACCGCGACGACGTGGCCGCTCTGCTCGAGAATGTCTTCTTTGCTCAATGAGGGCTCGAGCTTAAACGTTTCAGCCTTGGCCCCAAAAACCTTCCAAAGATGTTTACATTCGATTTGTGGAGGTTGGGTCATGGTGCATCCTAAAACGAAATTCTTCTTTCAGGTGTTAAATTTTGCTGATGATTCACTATTGCAAGTCTCAGTGTGAAGGTGTATTGACTTACATAAAGCTTAGTAGTGCTACTCCACGAAGCAATCTTGCCTGTATTTCATACAGGCAATGACAACTTGGAAAAACGAGCTGGCTGTTTGGCCAGCTCATTCTCAAAATGTCTGTATGACTTCAATGAACACTTTGTCAATAGAACACCTAGTCAATATCTTTATTGTGGCAGCCATGCTTTCCAAACAGCTTCGTTGTTGTCTAGCCATTCTTGCGCGGCTTCTTCAGCAGTCAGTTCACCCGAGTCAACTTTAGCAATCATGCCAATTTGGTCTTCGTTTGTATAGTTCATATTTTTGAGTAGCGTATAGGCTTCGGGTTCTTCGTCTTTGAGTCCAGTGTACGCAATCTTAAAGAGCACATCTTCAGGGTAGTCACAAGCCACGCCGTTCTCAGGAATTTTTGCGTAACATTCTTCGCTATACTCTGGCAGTTCAACAGGTGTTAAATCATATTCGGCGTGAACCGAGTGCGGTGTCCAGAAGTAAAAGAGATAAGGCTCGTTGCGGCTATAGGCAGCATCTAGACCTGACAATAAGGCTTGTTCAGAACCTGCGACCACCACTTGAAAATCGAGTCTAAGATTATTAATGATTTGCTCGTCGTATTGGACATAGCTAGGGTCACCTGCTAAAAATTGACCTTTGTCACCTGTTTGTGCGGTGGCAAAAAGCTTGGCAGCTTCTGCGCCTTTGAACCCTTCCCAAGTTGCGAGTTCAGGATTGGTCTCGAGCATATAGCTGGGAATGTACCAGCTAATTTTGCCAATGACACCGAGTGGCCCTAAATCCTCAATGACCTTTTGATCTTCAATATAGTCTGCCATATTTTCAGCATGTCCCGAAGGCCAAACTTCCAAGCAGGCACTGATTTCGCCACTGGCGATGCCTGGCCACATGGTTGTTTCAGATATCGCAACGAGTTCGACTTCTTTACCAAGTTCTTGCTCGAGCAAAATCTTGGCCACATAAGCATTCACAGATGAACCTGACCACGCATTTTCACACAACGTAATTTGTGCAGAACCAAATGTCGCATAGGCGAGTACAACAAGTATCAACATTCTAAAAATCCACGAATTCATTTTGCCTCCTGTGGGCGGGCGAAAGATCAAGCTAAAAAGAATGTGCCAAAAATGCACAAACTTCATAACTTTAACGTCTTGTATAGATGATGTCAAACACAAGTGTTGAGCTTATGTTCACCTTTATCATTAAAGCAGAAGTCTGAAAGCTAAAGCCTTTCCTATTTTTTGTTACGTGAAGACCAGATTGCTTCACAGTTTTGGTAAAGCTTGCTTTAGGAAGGGTTAGTACATCCTACACTGTGGCTCGCAATGACGAAGGATTCGTCATTGCGAGCCTAGATTTATGGTGTGTTCATCGTTCACGTCGTGCACCGTTGACACCGCCGCGAGGCAATCTCGCTTTTTCCTTGCTGTAAGACAGGTGTGTTCCGCCTAGAAGACCTTGGCAAGACGAGCTTTCAAGGATATCGCAAGAAACTGGCACGTTTTGACTTTATCCAAAGACTGAAAAGCCCCCAGCTTCAGGATGCACCCTTCAAGTACCTCTCGAGTTGAAACAAGCTAATGTCATGCTGCGTCTTGCCTGATGTAGCCAAGTCCGCCAGAATCTCTCCAACCACACTGCAAAACTTATAGCCATGCCCAGAGAAGCCTGCTGCCAGTACGAGGTGAGGGGACTCGGGATGTTGTCCAATAAGAAAATGTTCATCAGGGCTGTTTGTAAACATACAGGTTTTTAACATCATAGTGGGCCCATTCGCTTGTGGAAAATACTTACGAACACACGCACGCAAAACAGCTTCATCTTGTGCGTAAATATGACGGTCAACGGTGTCGGCTTTGGTGTTTTCCTCGAGGTGATTGTATTTGCCTATCTTGAACCCTGGTACACCGTAGACAGGAAAGCCGTAGTAATAACCCTCAGGAACTTTCAGATTGAATACAGGAAAAGAGGTGGGTTGAAACTGTTCGGGTTTGAGTGGTTGAAACCAACCCAACACTTGCCGCTCGGGAATGGCATAGCTGCGAAGTTCAGGTAAGAGTTGTGCCGCCCAAGGGCCTGCGGTGATGATGAGTTTACCAGTCTCATAACTGCCGCGTTCTGTCCTAACGGTAACAACGTCTTTATGGATGTCCCAACCCAAAACTTTTTCCCTAGCCCGAACGTCAGCTCCAAAACTTTGTGCAACGGTAACGTGATTGATGATGCAACATTCTGACAGTACGAAGCCACCCTCCTCTTGATAAACTGCTTTGTAACCTTCGGGAAGTTCATAACCTGGAAAGCGTTGTTGGAGAGACCCAGCATCGAGGATTTCGTGGTTCAGCTCGTGCTCGAGACACGTTTTATAGGAACCTTGAAAGATATCTTCGTCTTCGTGACTTGCATCAACGGAACCCGTGACATGCAAAATTTTTTCGTTGCTGACTTTTTCTAGTTCGCGCCACAACGTGTAGGCGCGTTTTAACAAGGGTACATAGCGCGGGTCTTCGTAGTAGGCCAAACGAATAATACGGTTGATACCGTGTGAAGAACCTTGGTCATGAGGAATATCAAATTGCTCGAGCCCTAAAACTCTATGGCCACGCTTGGCGAGTTGATACACCGCTGCACTGCCCATACCACCGACACCCACTACAATAACGTCATAATGCACCTGATCACCTCATGTACCTAATCAACTCAGCGTTTCTATTATGACACGCCGTGAGTGAAGGCTAGAAGGTGGGTTTAAGCATGACCTAACGCACGGATGAGTTTGCTAATCATAATGAGGTCTTCGGCAGCAGCTTCTAAATTCGTGGTGATGCGGTTAATGTTGGCTTCGTCGCTGGATTGTTCGCTGTATAAATCTGTCACGAGGTACGAAGCAAGTAAAGATGAAACGGGCGCACAGGCTTCGGTTGCCTTAAAGGCTTCGAGACGCTCGAGCCACTCGAGAGCAAGGTCGCTCTGCTGAATCGTTTTTAGATAACTTTCTAAACGAAGAGGTGTAGTGACATAAGACTTAGTCGTGACCTGGGACATAGAGAGGCTCCTTAGTTTGGAAGCGATTCCAAACTAAAAGTGACCTTAGCAAATTCCACTTACGGAACTCTTACAAAGACATGTAGTTTATAGTGCTTTATACATGTAGTCTATAGTGCTTTCGTACAGAGTGAGCTACAGGGATAAGAATTTGTGATGTACTTTGTTGCGTTTATTAAACATCTTGGCATTTATTAGGCATCTTGCAAACGCCTGAACAAACCACTGTAGGTTAAAAATAGTTTTTAAGCATTGAGTTTTTTAGGTTTTATCCAATGTTGTATTTCACCGTCATTTCTATTGTACAAAGTTGATGAAGCGTACATTGCATTACTGCATCACTGCATACGCTTTTGTACATTTGTCACTGCGAGGCTAATGTGAAAGATTTAAGCTGACGATTAAGGTAAGGTTCGTGAAAGGTCGCGGAGGTTCACAATGTTTTTTTTAATGATTTTGGGTATTTTGGTTATATCATTCTTCGTGATTTTTGGTTTGTGGTTTGTGATTTGGTCTTTCACCATGAACGGTTCTGAACTTATGCACGCCATGGTTGAAGAGACGCATTCGTCCGCCACACGGTAGTTTTATAGTTTTCTTAGTTCGAGCAGTCATCAAAGCCTGAGTAGATATGCCCATACCTCGGGCAAGGATTTCTCGGCAAGGATTTTAAGTTCGCACACAGTTACAAAACCTTCTGACAAGGTTGCTCCACATCTCAAACAATTGACCATTCCCCTCGCCCAAAGGACGGGGGGATTCTCACGGCACGTATGACTCACCCTACGTTTGCGTTACACCACGAAAGCTCTGACCGAGCTTGGATTAAAAATGCGCTTGAAAGTATATCCTGTGTATGTCCTGATTATTGTTAAATTATTGTCAAAGTGTGAAATTTATTACTCTAAGAGGGATTCTTCACATGAAATTCTAGGTTTTCTCATGAATAGACCCTTTAGCCTTACCTTAAATATATAGACTAAAGTCTTGTTGATTGCTTATATAGCTTATAGCTTTAGTCTAAACCTTAAAGGAATCTCTGTAGAGGTGAGCTATGGCAAGCAATAACGAACAGTTGCAAACCACCCCCACATCCTCGATATCAAAGGCGATTAGACCGCCCATCATTATCATTGGAATGCACCGCTCTGGTACGAGCATGATGACGAGTATGCTGCGTCAATTAGGGCTCTTTATTGGAGCCAGCAAAGACAATAACGACGAGTCGAACTTTTTTCAGCGTATGAATGATTGGTCCCTAAGGCAAGCAGGTGGGTCGTGGGATAACCCTGAAATGATTGATGATTTGCTTGCGAATGAGACTATGCGTCAGCTTGTGACGGATTACTTTGATTTCTCACTGCATAGCCCGCGTCAGCTTTTCTTTTTAGATTGGCGTAATTATTTACAGGGTCAGCGCATTGCAAACTTAACAACCCCTTGGGGTTGGAAAGACCCGCGCAATACCTACACCTTACCCTTATGGTTAGACCTTTTCCCCGATGCCAAAGTCATTCATATTTATCGTAATGGCATTGATGTGGCCGAGAGTTTAAGGGTGCGTTGGCAAAAAGATTTAGAGTACGTTAAAAAAGCTTACGAACGCCAAAAGCCACTGTTCGCGGCTCTGCCTAAGCTTAGAACCTTTCCATTGTCCGTGCGCTGCTCGGATTTAGAGCAGGGCTTTAAGCTCTGGGAACTCCATTTAGAGAGGGCCCAGGCTCACGTTCAAGCTCTCGGGGATAGAGCCATAGAAATTAAGTACGAAGACTTTTTGACAAACCCCTTCGAGTATATGCGTGCCTTAGCAACCTTTTCAGGGCTCGAGGCTAGTGATGAGACAATCCGAGACATCACGAGCCAAGTCCGCAACTCGCGTGGGCAAGCCTACAAGAAAAACCCTGAACTGCTCGATTTTAAGCGTTCTGTCAACGAGCGACTCGAGCGGTATGGATATAGTTGATTGAAGTCTATAGAAACCAGGGCATAAGACAAAGTATAAGACAAGGGCAGAAGGCTAAAATTCAAAGCCTCTGCCTTTTTTTATGTTATAGGTTGTAAGAAGATACGGAGTAAACCAACAAGGAAAAGCTTGCTAATAGAGCTGTTCTATTTTTCTCTAGCAAGTCCTCTGCCTAATGTGGAGAGGATAGGGTGAAGGTCATGCTAAAGAACCTTTTTGACTTGCGATATTGCCCAGTCAATCTGTTCTTTTTCAATCGTTAAAGGTGGTGCAAAACGAATCGTGTTGTCATGCGTTTCTTTGCACAGTACACCTAACGCAGCTAGCCCTTCGCAGAATGGACGTGCCTTTGTGGTCAGTTCAACGCCGAGGAGTAAGCCTTTACCTCGTATCTCTTTAATAAGTGGGTTTGTAAGGGTTTGTAACTGTGCTTTGAAGTATTCACCGAGTTCACTCGAGCGTCTGGGCAGTTTTTCTTCGCAGAGCACCTGCAAACTGGCTCTAGCAACAGTCGCCCCGAGGGGATTGCCGCCAAAGGTCGAGCCGTGTTCGCCAGGTTGAAACAGCGACATAATAGTTTTATTGGCTAAGACAGCTGAGACAGGATAAACACCGCCACCTAAAGCTTTGCCGAGAATCATCACATCGGGTCTGACTTTTTCGTGGTCACACGCAAAGAGTTTGCCCGTGCGTCCGAGACCCGTCTGAATTTCATCTGCGACCATAAGGAGTTCGTGTTTGTTGCACAGGTCGCGCACAGCCTGCAAATAACCTTCAGGTGGAACGATCACGCCTGCTTCACCTTGGATGGGCTCGAGCATCACCGCTGCGGTGTTTGGTGTGATGGATTTTTCAAGTTCAATAGCGTCCCCATAGGTAACTATCTTAAAGCCTGGTGTGTGCGGCCCAAATAAATCTTTGTAAGCTCCCTCGGTACTAAAGCTGATAATCGTGATGGTGCGTCCTTGAAAATTGCCGTCCATCACGATGATTTCCGCTTGATTTAAGGGGATTTTCTTTTCGACATACGCCCATTTGCGAACGAGCTTGATGGCTGTCTCGACGGCTTCCGCTCCTGAATTCATGAGGATGGACATGTCATAGCCTGTTAACTCGGCGAGTTCTTTATAAAGTAGGCCAAGTTGGTCGTTACGAAAGGCCCTCGAGGTCAAGGTCACCTTTTGAGCTTGCGCGACGAGGGCAGCAATAATTTTAGGATGACGGTGTCCTTGATTCAGTGCAGAGTAGGCAGACAAGCAGTCGAGATATTTTTTGCCGTCTATATCCCACACCCATACGCCCTCTGCGCGTTCAATCACGATGTCGAGGGGTTTATAGTTATGGGCTCCGTAGGTATTCTCGAGGTCAATAAGTGGATTACTTCTAGTTTCGGTGAGCATAACCCCTAGTATTTAAGATGGGTGTACCGTGCGTCTTGGATAATCTTGCGTTTACAAAGTTCGGTACTGGCTCGGGGTAATACCAAGATACCGCTTGAATTGGCGGTTAAGGTGTGACTGGTCATAAAAGCCCACCTCGAGCGCGACCTGACCTAAGGGTAAACCTTTACGGATAAGGCTTTTTGCTAAATCGATACGTTGCTGGGTTAAATAGCTATGGAGCGTGAGCCCAACACTGTTTTGAAAGACTCGAGCCAAGTAAAAAGGACTTAGACCAACCGCTCGTGCCATCACGTCTAAACTGAGCGTGTCGCTGAGATGCGCATTGATAAAGTCTTTGGTGTCTTTGACGTTATGGGGATGAGGTTTGACTTCCGTGAATGCACCTACTTTGGCATTGTGACGTAAGAGAAGCACGAGCGTTTGCAGAAGCAAGTTTTCGCACTCGAGGGCTTCACTATTATTTTCAATGGCCGCATAGAGTAAACGCATGAGCCGCGCTGCGTCTGGGTCTTGCAAGGTTGCTTCACGAAAATAGGGAACACCCTGTTGTCCTAGCGTTTCTTGCCAAATCCTCGTGAGCAACGCTTGGGAAGGGTAAATGGCTTTATAGCGGTAGGAGGCTGAAGTGTTTGAACCTCCCGTATGAACCACCTCAGGATTGATAAAGGTGAGAGTATCGGGGCTTGCAACAACGTATTCGCCTTGATACAGACAACGTTCAAAGCCCTCCTCGACAATACCGATGACATATTCAGCGTGGCTGTGCTTGGGAAAGGCGTGACGGTGGTAGCGTGCGTGGAGAATGTCGAAACCGTCAAAGTAATCGGCGTACCAAAGATGGGCAGAATCAGGGTGCAAGTCAGTATCAATATGAAGTGTCATAGGTGTTAGGGTCAAAGCATAGCGCACAGAGCTGTGGTGTTCTGTGCGCTATGTGTTCAGGTTTAGTTTTTAGTCGCCCCTAGTTTTTAGTCGTCCCTAGTTTTTAGTCGTGGGGTGCGGCTGCGTAATCGAGTGAAAATTCACGCACAGGTGGCATCGGGAAACGTTGCTCGAGTCTTTGTGCAAGGGCGGCCTTAAGTTCAGGTAGACCTTGCTTTGTCACGGCAGAAACACTTTTTGCTCCGTAGCGTTCTTCTAATTGTGCGAGCACGTCAGGAAAAGCAAGGTCAGCTTTGTTGATAACTACTTGTCGCTCGACCTCGAGCTTGAGACTATCTAGAATTCTATCTACTGCTGCCACACGGTCAGAGGTACCTGGGGTGGCACCGTCCACGATGTGTAAGAGCAAGTCTGCGTCGTGAAGTTCCTCGAGCGTGGCCCGAAACGCATTGACGAGTTCGTCGGGCAAATCGCGGATAAAACCCACTGTGTCTGTAAATAAAACTTTGTTACCCCATTCACCAAGTTCGGGTAGCCAACCTTCGCGCGTGGTTGGACGTAACGTAGCGAAGAGTTTGTTTTGGCTCAGTACGTCTGCTTTGGCAAGCGTATTAAAAAGGGTGGACTTACCAGCATTCGTGTAACCGACAAGGGCAATGACAGGTGTGTGACTGCGACTGCGGCTTTTGCGCGTTTCACTGCGGCGTTGGCTGATTTCGTCTACGGCTTTCTCGAGCATCACAATTCTGTCGCGGATGCGGCGACGGTCAAGCTCGAGCTTGCTCTCACCAGGGCCGCGCGTACCGATACCCGCACCAAGTCTGCTCATCGCCTCGCCTCGTCCGGCAAGTCTCGGGAGTTGATACTGTAACTGCGCGAGCTCGACTTGTACGTGCGCTTCGCGTCCGCGTGCATTTTGGGCAAAAATATCTAAAATAAGTTGCGTGCGGTCAATGACTTTGAGTTTTGTTTCTTCTTCAATTTCGCGGGCCTGTGCTGGGTTGAGTTCGCGGTCAAAAATCAGTAAATCTGCGTCTTCATGGTAAGCCATCGAAACAATTTCTTGTAACTTGCCACGACCGATGAGCGTGCGCGGGTCAGCCTCTTGGCGTTGTTGCATGGTTTTATAGGCCACAATCGCGCCGGCACTCGTCGTGAGTTCGGCGAGTTCCGCGAGGCGCGACTCTGCTTCTAGCAATCCTTCGCCCGTTTCTAAACCAATGAGGACAGCGCGTTCGGCAGAACTGCGTTTAACTTCGCGTACGCTTGCCGAGCGTGCGAGTTCTTGCTCGAGAGCTTCGATACGCGCGGTGATATCTACGCGCTCGAGGTGTTGCAGTGTCCGTGGTGGGTCAATAATCCAGTCTTCTTCTTGTGCGGTAGGTGGTGCGAGTTGCGCAAGGTGCGTATTGCCGAGAATAAGTGCGCCTTTGGCATGGTCATAAACTTCAATCGCAGCAATGGCATCGAGGCGATTTAAGAAAAGTTTGGATAAATCGCCTTGGGATAAGCCACTGGGTTTAAGATGCGTATGAACGAGCCGTAGTCCGCGCAAGCGTGACTGCGCTTCACCGTAAAGAGGGGGCAGCGGTGTTTCAGCAGCGTCACCAATACTCACCGTGACAACGCGCCCACGACGGTCAAGCAGAATGGAGATGGGTTTGCGAATCTCGAGGCTGAGTTCGCCCATGGCTCTAGCAAGCTCGCTACTTACAACTTGCTCGGTAGGGACTTTACGACGATATAAATTGCTAAGACGTTTAACTTGATTCGTTTTTAAGCCTGAAAGTTTGCCGTGTACCTTTTCTATGGTGGTTTTCCTTTCTAAGGTTTAGAACCTGACGGGAGACACGCCAAGCTCGAACACTTGTCGAATAGAGGGATAACACTTTGTTGAATTTTGGCCAGGATAGGTAAAAAGCTCACAGAAAGGGAGCCGAGAAGCATGGTGAAAACCACCTGAATCACTTCATCACCAGGGTCACCAAATCACCATCATAAACATAGGCTCCAGCATTGTGAGAAAACAACAAAATCAATCATTTCTTGTTTAAAAGTATAGCAAAGGATTCTTAGAATAAATGAATGTGTCTAACACAGGCCTACAAGACGCTCGAGTATCACTGTGCTTCTTGTAACCAACGATTAACGGCTGCCTCACTTGTATTAAGGACCCGCTTTACGAAGTATATGGTTTCTCAACCACTGTGCAACCTCAGGCTGATACTGGACAAAACTAATGAAACTCTTAAGTTTAGTTGTCATAAGGTCTCACCGATTGATGAGACCTAGCAAATATTGTCCGTACTGATTTTTCTCGAGGGGTTTTGCCAGCTCTGCAACTTGCTCGGCACTTATCCAACCTTTGTTAAAAGCAATTTCTTCCAAACAAGCAACCTTGAGCCCTTGCCGCGCCTCGATGGTTTCTACAAAATTTCCTGCTTGTAACAACGATTCGTGCGTTCCCGTGTCGAGCCAAGCCATGCCGCGTCCCATCATCTCGACAGAAAGTTGTCCCATCTCGAGATAGCGTTTGTTAATGTCAGTGATTTCCAGCTCGCCCCTTGGCGAAGGTTTTTGTTCTTTGGCGAATTGTACAACTTGACTGTCATAAAAATAAAGTCCCGTTACCGCGTAATTAGATTTGGGCTGCTTGGGTTTTTCTTCGATGCTAATCGCTTTATTATTACTGTCAAATTTGACTACGCCATAACGCTCAGGGTCTTTAACATAATATCCAAACACGACGGCACCTGTTTCTAGATTTGCTGCGCGTTGCAACATACCTGTAAGACCATAGCCGAAGAAAATATTATCGCCGAGAATGAGGCAGCATTTATCATTACCCACGAAGGTTTCGCCAATGAGAAAGGCTTGTGCGAGACCTTCAGGGCGCGGCTGCTCTGCGTACTGCAGGGTCATGCCCCACTGTTTACCATCGCCTAACATTTCTTGAAAGCGTGCTAGATCGTGCGGTGTAGAAATAATTAGCACTTCACGAATCCCTGCAAGCATGAGTACGGAGAGCGGATAATAAATCATGGGTTTGTCATAGACGGGTAAGAGCTGTTTACTCGTGGCCCTTGTGATGGGATAAAGTCGTGTGCCACTGCCACCAGCTAAGATAATGCCCTTCATGCGTTGACTCCTTGACGCTCGAGTGTGTACTTGCCACTCAAAATTCGCTCGCACCACTCACTGTTATCCAAGTACCACTGCACAGTTTTACGCATTCCAGTTCCAAAGGTTTCTTGGGGGGACCAACCGAGTTCAGTCTTTATTTTGCTAGCATCAATCGCGTAGCGTCTGTCATGCCCAGGGCGGTCTGTCACAAACTTCATCAGTGATTTGTGCGGTTTGTGGGCTGAATTAGGACGTAGTTCATCGAGCAATGTTGTGATAGCTTCGACCATTTGTACGGTGGTTTTTTCTGCGTTCGTGCCGATGTTGTAAGTTTCGCCGATACGGCCTCTTTCTAAGGCTGCAAGAATAGCGCGAACATGATCATCCACAAAGAGCCAATCACGGATGGCACCGCCGTCTCCGTACACAGGAATGTGTTCGCCGCGCAACGATTTTAGAATAACGGTGGGAATAAGTTTTTCGGGGAATTGATAGGGGCCGTAGTTGTTTGAGCAATTGGTGACAACGACGGGTAAACCATAGGTGTGAAACCAGGCTTTCGCTAAGTGGTCACTCGCGGCTTTGCTCGAGCTATACGGTGAGCGCGGGTCATAAGCAGTTTCTTCGGTGAAGTAACCCGTCTCACCGAGGCTGCCGTACACCTCATCAGTGGAAACATGCAGAAAACGAAAATCAGTTTTATTGCTCTCTTTCCAATAATGTCGAGCGGCATCGAGGAGAGTAAATGTGCCAATTACATTGGTTTGAATAAAGGCGAGTGGCCCGTCAATCGAGCGGTCAACATGGCTCTCTGCGGCCAAGTGCAAGACCGCGTCGGGTTGGTGGTATTGAAAGACGCGCTCGACGTTTGTCTTATCGCAGATGTCTACTTGCTCGAAGGTGTAGCGTGAATTTTCCCCTAGTCCAGGCAAGGATTCTAAATTTCCCGCATACGTTAATTTATCCATGTTGACAACGTGGTAATCCGTATTTGCCAGTGCGTAGCGAATCAGTGCCGAGCCGATAAAGCCTGCACCACCTGTAACTAAAAGTGTTTTCATGCGTTCTCCTTGTAGACAAAATTAATATCTGCTTCCACGAGTAAAGGTTGTAGTTGGTCTTTGTTAGACAGTAGCGGTTGGTCAATTTGCCAAGGAATACCAATGTCTGGGTCATTCCACAGCACGCCCCGATCATGCTCGGCACTATATTCACCGTTGACTTTGTAGAAAACATCGGCACTGTCACTCAGCACAGCAAAACCGTGAGCAAAACCAACGGGTACATAAAGCTGGTGATGATTTTCATCGGACAGTTCCACCGCGACGTATTGACCAAAATTTGGCGAACCTTTGCGAATATCCACTGCGACATCTAAAATCTTGCCGCGAATGACCGAGACGAGTTTAGCCTGTGGTTTTGGTAACTTTTGATAATGCAAGCCGCGCAAAATATTTTTCGCCGACCTCGAGTGATTGTCTTGGATAAAGAGGTCAGGGATGTCGCCCGCCATAAACTCACTGTGTTTATAGTGTTCCTTAAAAAAGCCTCGCGCATCGCCTAGGGCTTTAGGCTTGACTAAGATAACTTCAGGAATTTGCTGCGGTTCAAAGATAAAAGCCATAGAGAAGAGGAATGAGGAATGAGTGAAAGCTCATTCCTCATTCCCCATTCCTCCTTTCAATGTTTTCTTGAGTTCTTGCCAGCGTGAAATATCGAGTGAGATGTCATCGGGTAAGGGGACATTCGCGCTGGCTTTGCTGCCACGTGCTACGTCAGCTTTGCGGCGTTGGGCGAGGTCGTAAACAGATTTGCGTTCGGTGGCAATATGAAGGGTAGTGTCGGTAATTGTGGCGGCGTTTTGAACGGCAAGTGCGATTTCAGGGGCGATGATGTCCACGTAGTCTTGTGACGTATAAACATCATCAAATGCACTTGGGTAAGGCCACTCTCGAGGGCGAAAGCTTGTCCGAATTACTAAATGTTTTGGAGCAAGCCTCACGAGTTCTTCTGCCACAAGTTTTGTTAAGGCGTAATAATTTCTTACAGGACCAAGTGCATCGCCTTCTTTATAATTGCCCTTGTCACCATAAAACACGTAATCTGTGGAGATATGAACAAAAGGTACGTTGTATTGACTAGCTACCTTCACAAGATTGCGTGTACCTTCGACGTTTACCTGCCAGCATTTCGTTTTTTCGCTTTCTGCGCTGCTGACATTGGTATAGGCCGCTGCGTGGACGAGTAGAGTCGGTTTGTGTTGCTCGAAGACCTTTTGCACCTTGGCGAGGCTCGTAATGTCAAGGTCTTGGCTCGAGGGGGCCCCGAGGGTGAGCAGGTTTTGGAGCTCTTTGCCTAGTCGTCCATTCCCGCCGGTGAGTAAAATCATAGTGTTCCTTTAGCGTGTTAGCAGTTTAGCGTGTCAGCATTTCAGGGGGGTAAAATTTTTTGCTTTTACCTTAACTCTCTGTCTTAGCTTGCCGCCTTAGCCTTTACAAGTATGCCCTAAATCTGGTGTGGCGTTACTTAAACGCTCACATCGGCATCATAGGATAACGGTTTGGGAGAGTTGATACAACCATGAACCATGTTGGAATAGATGTTCAGAAGGTCGTCCAGATTGCCCGGGAGGCAGGGGAGAAAATTCTCGAGATTTACGAAACCGCCGACTTTAACGTCGAAATGAAAGCGGACAATTCCCCTCTAACAAAAGCAGATATAGCCTCACACGAGCATATTGTAGGGCGTTTACAAGCCCTTAGCCCAGAGATTCCTATTTTATCTGAGGAATCGAAGGATATAACCTACACGGAACGCTCCAAGTGGACGCGCTTTTGGCTCGTTGACCCCTTAGACGGCACGAAGGAATTTATCAAGCGCAACGGGGAATTTACGGTCAATATTGCCCTCGTTGAAAACAGTACGCTCGTACTTGGGGTCGTGCATACGCCCGCCTTGGGTGTTACCTATTACGCTGTCAAAGGCGAGGGTGCCTTTAAGCAAGATAAAGACGGCACGAAGCCTATTCAAGCGCAGCAAACCGTCAATGGTACACTTCAGGTCGTGGCGAGTCGTTCTCATGCTGGACAGGAAACCCAAGACCTCCTGACGGCTCTAGGCAAGGATTACACCGTCAACTTAGTTTCTAAGGGTAGTGCGCTGAAATTGTGTCTCGTGGCCGAGGGCAGTGCGCATCTTTATCCACGTTTGGGCCCGACGATGGAGTGGGACACAGCCGCGGCCCAGTGTGTGGCCGAGGAAGCAGGGGCCATTGTTACGGATGCGACGGGGGCCAAGCTTCTTTACAACAAAGAAAACCTCCTCAACCCCTTTTTTATCGTGAACGGTGTGCCAGGTCTCGAGTGGCAACGGTATTTACCAAAGATGTGACAAGTGTAGATGCCATCCAGAAGATAAAGCTAGAGCAAAAGGCTAAAAGCTAAAAACCTTAAAAACTTGGATGGAGTCTAAAAACATGCGGTTGCTTGTGTTTTACCAGGCTAGTTAGAATGAACACGCTATATTTGCTCACGTCCTTACGTGCAGCCTTAAAGGAGAATCACCCATGTCAAAATCCTTGATCGTGCCACACGGTGGCACCTTGGTGAACCGTGTGCTGAGTGGTGCTGCACGTCAAACTGCTGCGGACAAAGTGAAGACGCTACCTGTCCTCAACATTTCTGAACGCACCCTTTCTGACCTCGAGTGCATTGCCACAGGCATTTACAGTCCGCTCGAGGGCTTCGTGAGCGAAAAAGACTATCACAGTGTTGTAACGACGCTGCACCTTAGTAACGGTTTAGCCTTTAGTATCCCTATTACCTTGCAAGTTGCAGAGGGGGAAGCCGAAAAAGTGAAGGTTGGTAGCGACATCGCACTTGCAGCAAATGGCACAGTTCTTGCCGTCATGACCGTCACCGATAAATATAAGCCTGACCAAAGCATTGAAGCTGAAAAAGTTTACCGCACCAGCGACGAAAAACACCCTGGTGTTGCGGCGATGCTTGAAGCTGGCTCTGTCTACTTGGGTGGCCCAATTAGCATTGTGGCCGATTTGCCCGCAAACGCTTTTCCAGCACAACACTTTGGTCCTGCACAAACCCGGGCAGCCTTTGCCGAAAAGGGTTGGCACACAGTTGTGGCCTTCCAAACGCGCAACCCGATTCACCGCGCTCACGAATACATTACGAAGATTGCGCTCGAGAGCGTAGATGGTCTTTTTATCAACCCACTTGTTGGAGCGACTAAGTCGGATGATATCCCCGCTGATATTCGTATGAAGTGCTATCAAATCCTTATCGAGCACTATTACGCTAAGAACCGCGTTTTCCTAGGCGTGTATCCTGCGGCGATGCGCTACGCGGGCCCACGCGAAGCGATTCTGCACGCGCTATCACGCCAAAACTACGGTTGTTCACACTTTATCGTCGGGCGTGATCATGCGGGTGTGGGTAATTACTACGGCACCTACGATGCCCAACACATTTTTGATGATCTCAACCCGGGCGCGCTCGCCATTGCACCGATGAAGTTTGAAAACTCTTTTTACTGCAAACGTACCAAGCAAATGGCGACAGATAAGACAACCTC
>JBOFGY010000203.1:0-1806 GCA_051649365.1 Trueperaceae bacterium | reverse complement strand
CTGTAGATTCCATCACTACTTTGTACACCCCTGTCGCTCCTTGCAACTTCATCAGCAACAAAGCGATCCCTGTGTCATCATTGCTGTAGCGTTCGCTCGTTTCTCTGGCTTCATAAACAAAGGCTACATCCAACGTCGCTTTGCTTACATCTATGCCCACTGCACTTAGCACGGGCTTTGCTACTTTCACATCCTCGCTCATACCTTGACCTCCGTTTATAGTGACGTTGCTCAGCCCTGTCATATTGGTTAAAGTAGTTCTGGAGACCCTACCCATTTTATGGTGGCTCCGCAACGTATTTGAGGAGTGACGCATTGCATTTCGTGTGGCTTTATGCCTTTGACAATTTCGTCGCTCCTCCTCTTCTACGTTTAACCTAGTTTGAATGAAAACTTGGTCTCTCCCCTTATTAGGACGTGAGGAGGTTTTGAAACTTGCCACGCATTTATCTCAAATTTGGGTGTTTTATGATGGCGGGGTGCAACAGCTTAGCCACTATCTGCTGATTGAGACCACTATCTGCTGATTGAGAAATTGGGCGGGGGTAGTGCAGGGGTCATTTTGTGCCGATTTCATTTAATGAGGCACTCAACATCATCACACAAACAGCGGGGGCACGCTCAAGGCATTATTCACCGCGACATCAAACTCGCCAATTTAATGTTTGCAAAAGGACAAATCAAAATTCTCAATTTTGGCTTGGCCCGCCTCGAGACTGAAGACAACGATGGTGAGCAAGTTGGCACACTCGAGTACATGTCTCCCGAGGCAGCGCGTGGACAAAATCTTAACGTAACGAGTGATTTGTGGTCACTCGGTGTTGTGTTGTACGAACTGCTTACAGGTCACTCCCCCTTTCAGGCAAGCGACATTGCGAAATATTTCCGAACTCGCGCCTATTTCCATCAGCGATGCTCGCTCGGGCTTGCCGCAAGGTACAGATGTCGTTTCGCAAAAACTTTTAATTAAAAAGCAGGAAGGTAGGTACTCGAGTACAGAAGTATTCGTCGCTGACCTTCAAGCCTTGCGCGAAGGCAAACCACTTCAGCCTCCAGAAGTGGTTCCTGTAAAAGCAACGGGCGTTAAAAGTAAAAAATCTGTTATCGTCCTGCCAGAAAAGAAAAACCTGAGCTGTTAATTGGTCGTGATGACGAACTCGCTTTGCTTTCGCTCTATCTACAAGACCCCGAGTGCCGCTTACTGACACTACAAGGCATGGGCGGAATCGGCAAGACACACCTAAGTTTGTGGGCAGCACACGAACAAGGTCAGTTTAACAAGGGAGACTTTGACTATATTCATTTTGTAGAACTTGCCCCTATTAAAGAATCTGCTTTTGTGTCTGCTAATGTTTTGAACGTAGAGGGAAACGCTACACTGGCCACAGTTGCGAAAACAACTGGCAAACGAAAACAGCTTTTGGTTTTGGATAACTTCGAGCATGTAACGTCGCGGTCGTTTATGTTAGAGACGTTGCTCGAGTCTTGCCCGAACTTAAAACTTTTTATAACAACGCGGGAACGCTTGGCACTGGATGATGAATGGGTCGTGCCACTGCAAGGTTTAAGTTTTCCTGCGTCTTTGCCTCCAGTTGAAGAGGTGTGAAATTACGCAGCACTCGCTTTCTTCGAGCTTCGCGCAAAACGGCACCATAAAATATTTGATATTAGACGTTATCGGAAATAAGAAGGAAGGCTATTGAGCGACGAAGCGGGTGTTTGCGATGTTTCACACGCAGGTTATGTAAAGCAGAAGCGTTGGCGATGAACTGGTCAGAACATTCAAGACGTGTATTACGAAGGGTA
>JBOFGY010000202.1:0-4435 GCA_051649365.1 Trueperaceae bacterium | reverse complement strand
CGCGAAGCAATCTCACTGCGCTGACGTTGCAACGAACTCAGCGCAGTGAGATTGCTTCGTCGCTGGTCTACTGCAAACGACTCTCAAAGCATCGTTTGCAGCAATGTTCATCACCAAAACGCTTTTCGCAAGGACGAATGGAGGTGAACTTTAGAGTTCACGACAACGTGAACTCTAAAGTTTGGGATGACTCATGTATGTAAACCGAACAAGCATAATAATTGAATAACAACAGCGCAAACGAACACGCTATATGACATGAAAACCCCTTAAGCCAAGCAAAATCTCCCTCTGCCTTATTTCAAGATTTGGTTAGAGAGTTTAAGACCTAATAATTCAAGTTTAACTGTCCAACCTTATTTTAGTTTACGCTTGTACTTTGCCTCACCGTCAAATTGCGTAAGGAGCTGCGCGGGTTGTACAATCTTTACACCCCTTAATTTTCTAAGTGCAACAACATCTTTCATATTGAGGCTCACTAAAAAATCCACCTTGGCCTCTAAAGCAATAACTAGAATGAGGTTGTCGTCAGGATCGGAAGAGACATCTGGAATCTCTTTTGGTCGAAGCAACATGGCATCATCTTTCAACAAATTGACAAGTGAGCCTATCTGGGCAGTGCGTAGACATTCCTTCAATTTTGGATAGCGACTTACGCGACGCAGCTCAGAAAGTTGTGTTACTGAGCTAAAAAGAGTGAAACGTCCTTCACGCCAATATAAAAGTAATTGTTCTGAGACACCGCCAGGCGTAAGCAAAGCAGAAACAAAAACGTTTGTGTCGAAAACGACTTTCAACGGCGTTTACGGCGAGTTTCACGAACGGCTTCACCCGCGAGCAATTCGGCTTCAACTTCAGTTAATTCGAGAGCTTTCGGATTACGCTCGAGTAATTCCATCTCCCAAACAGCTTGTCTGTCCAGGTGCGTTATCATTTGTTCTAATGCTTTTTCAAATGGTACACCTTTACGCTGACGATACCGCTCGAGGGTGGCATAAGCTGTTTCAGAAAGCGTTACAGTTTTCATAAAGCTGAGTTTAACAGATACTTAGCCTGTATTTCGCATCCCCGCCGAAATTCCAATAAGACTCACCAACACCGCATCATCCAAACCCACCTGCTCTGTCTCAGCTTCTTCAGGCAAATGTCTAAGGCGACGCAAGAGTTCAACTTGTAAATACGAAATCGGGTCAACGTAGGGATTGCGAAGTTCAATGCCACGCGCTAAGGTCGGGTCATGCTCGAGCAGTTGTGAGCCTGTCACTCTGGCTACTTGTTGCAGGGTCAGGGTGTATTCATCATGAATCATAGTCCAGAATGTTTCGCGTAACTTTGTTGGCACGAGTTCAAAATACGTTTCAAAAATCCCCATATCCGCTTTAGCCAAACTCATCTGGGCAAAATCCAAAATCGTTTTGAAAAAGGGCCAGTGTTTGTACATGTCGCGCAGTAAGGTTTCCTCGAGTGTCGCCAACCCACTCCCTAACCCAAACCACCCAGGAATATTGGCGCGGCACTGCGTCCAGGAAAACACCCAAGGAATCGCGCGCAAATTGGATAACGACTTCGAGCCCTTACGCCGCGTTGGGCGAGAGCCGATGTTGAGGCGGCTGATTTCTTCAATCGGTGTCACCGTGTGATAGAAATCTAAAAAATGTTCGTGGTCTAAAAGGCTGCGGTAATGCACCCTGGCAGCACTAGCAGCTTTTTCCATTGCGTCGCGGTAGTGCTGCGGCAGTTGTGGCAATTCGCGTGCATCTCTAGCCGAAGACACGATAAAGGCGTAAACGACTTGCTCTAAATGACGATGCGCCAAGTCAGGGTCAGCATAGCGGTCCGAGAGGGCTTCGCCTTGCTCAGTAATGCGCATCCGACCATTGAGGGAACCGGGCGGCTGCGCCAAAATTGCTTGACCCATCGGGCCACCACCGCGCCCAATGCTCGTGCCACGCCCGTGAAAAATCCGCAGAGGTACGCCCGCGTCACGGCATACTTGCGACACGGCTTCTTGCGCTTTGTAGAGGGCCCAGTTTGCAGATAAAAAACCTGCATCTTTATTCGAGTCCGAATAACCAATCATGACTTCTTGAATGCCACGACGCTTCACGTGCTCGAGATACTTCGGCGAAGACAAAAGCCGCTTCATAATGCCTGGCGCATTTTCTAAATCCGTTTGGGTTTCAAAGAGAGGTGTCGCGTCAAGTTCAGCAATATTGGCTTGCTTAGCAAGCACTAAAACCTCGAGGATATCCGATAAGCCTTCGGTCATTGAAACAACGTAAGCACCCGTGGCTTCTCTACCAAACTTGTGCTGCACTCCTTTGAACACTTTTAAGAAGCTCAGCGCACGTTTGGTTTCATCTTGCAGTGGTGCGTCTTCAGCAGCGAGTGGACGGTTTGACTCTAATTCTTTTGAAAGCACTTCGATTTTGACTTCTTCATCAAGAGAGGCATAATCCTCATGCAAACCTGCGTAGCGAAAAAGGTCGGTAATAACAGCTTCATGAAGTTTAGAATGCTCACGAATATCGAGAGCCGCAAGTTGAAAACCGAAGGCCGAAGCGCGGTAACGCGACGGGCGCACGAAGGCCTGTGCAGCACGTTTACCATCACCTTGTAATAAAGTTTCCTCAACGAGTTTAAGGTCAGCACAGTACTGGTTCGCACTGTTGGGATAAAGCGTTTGTGACTCAGGAAACAAATGTTTTTTCTCTTCGACAAGCGCAGCATGGGTAAAAAATAATTTTTGACGATACGGCTCGGCGGGAAAACGCTCAGGCCTACCATACGTTGTAAAGAGACGCTGCAACTCATCACGGAAAGTTTGGGTGAGCAGCGTGCGCTCACCAAGTTGGGATAAACGCTGCACCATCAAATCCATATCAGAAATGTAGGTCTCGAGCGCGATTTCGGATTGCAGTTTGTAGGCTTCTGTCATCACTTCAGGTGAGACGAACGGATTTCCGTCGCGGTCTCCCCCAATCCAGGAACGAAAGCGAATCACAGGTGGCAACATCTTGTTGCCATCCGCTCCAAAATAATCATCAAGAGCGAGCTCCATATCTTGCATGAGACGCGGAATTGCTTTCAGTAACGAACGGCGATAATAATACAAGGCACTCTTCACTTCATCGAGCACGCTAGGTTTTTCAGTCAAGATTTCGTTCGTCTGCCACAATGTTGCAATCTCGGCATAGATTTCTTGTTGCAGCACATCGCGGTCTTGCGGAGACATATCGCGCTCGGTGAGGTCGCGCATCGCCGAAGCGATACGCTCGAGCTTGAGGCGAATCGTATACCGCTTTACTTCGGTGGGATGCGCGGTAAGCGTGAGCTGAATATCTAAGTTCTCCATAAACTTACGCACTTCGTCCCGCGACCAACCTTGGTCTTTAAGCGATTTGACCGCGAGCAACACGGATTCGTTGCGCGGTTTATCTAAGCCTGCTTGTCCTTCACGCAAGCGGTTAATCCGCACGCGGTGAATTTCTTCGGCCAAGTTAATAAGCTGAAAATAATTGGTAAACGCACGGAGTAAATTTTCTGCAACAGGCAACTCGAGCGACGCGAGTAAATCCTTAAATTCTTTTTTAAGTTTTGGGTCAGGATTTTGGCGCAGTTGCTTCGTGAGAAAGCGTACACGCTCGACGAGATTGAAGGTAGGTTCACCCTCGAGTTCGGTGATGACTTTACCCAAGGCCGTAGCTAAAAAGTCAACATCGTTACTAAGCTGCGAAAATGCCGCATCGGGTACGGGTTTGTTGAGTGGTGTATTCATAAGAGGCTCGAGTCCTAACTCGACTGCAAGAGTTTAACCCAAAAGGAAGCCAAGGCGAAAGACAGAAGGTGAAGGATTTCGAGATTTTAGCTCTTCGCCTTCTGCCTTCTTCGCTGTTTTACCTTAGCCAATTCAGCAATACGCCTCAATAATAATCTTCGCAGCCTCTGCCACCCCTTTGGCGTGATTGCCTGGCCCAAACATCCGCGCGGCGTTCCAGGCTCCGTCCATCAGCATGAGCAGTTGCTCAGACAAGACCTGTGGCTGGCGCAAATTGGCGGCCTTGGCAAGTTCCTTAAACCTGGCTAGCACTTGCTTTTTGTGGTTTAGGGCAGCAGCGTGACTGATGTGCTCCAACCCTGGAAACTCGCCTGCGGCACTGGTGAAGGTGCAGCCCATACACTGCGGGCTGCTGGCAAGTTTGGCTACACCTTCAAAGATAAGCTCGAGCTGTTTTTTGGGATTGCCCTCAAAGGGTTTAATCGTTTCTTCTAGCCAAGTCCAGAAGGCTTCATTGCTGCGCTCCAAATACGCCACAATCAAATCGTCCTTGCTGGGAAAGTGTTTATAGAGCGTCATTTTGGCCACGCCCGACTCGGCAATAATGGTATCAATCCCAACCGCACGAAAGCCCTGCTGATAAAAAAGCCTCGTCGC
>JBOFGY010000201.1:0-11580 GCA_051649365.1 Trueperaceae bacterium | reverse complement strand
AGATAATCGTCAAGTCAGCCTTGTTTGAGTTGGTAGACCGTCGTGAACATCTGCTTGGCATAACGTTTGAGACAGAGCCAAACGAGCAAAGCACAGCCAATGTGATTACGCTGAGAGCGAGCGTGACGACATTGACAGGCTTCAATTTCAGGTCTAAGCCTTGGGGAAACTCGCGTAGGTGAACGTGTTTGCCTAAGTCTAATTCTGCTTCACGCCAGCTTAACTCTTCAGCTTTTTGATACCGATACTTCTCATCAGGTTTGACTTCACTCACTGCACGATTAGGTTTAATAGGACAGCAGAAATAAAGTCCTGCACGATGAATCTTCACCATCAGCTTGGTGATGGCATACCACCTGTCCATCACGACGGTACGAACATCAAGGTCGCCTTTCTTACATCGCCACAGGCAACTATCAAGCATGTCTGAAACATGTTGATGTTTGTCGTTTGTCCTTACCATCTGTCTCGGGGTCATAAAGGCGGTAATCAATCACCCAGAACGCTTCTGTTTCAGGATTCACGTAGACACAACTGATAAGTCCAATCCCTCGGATGATGCGGTGTTCATTACCACTATATTGTCGGTAGACTCCTGCAATTTCTCTCGAGTGGTTTTTATCTAATACGCTGTCATCAAAGATCAGATACCCGTTTGGACTCAGCACCAGCTCACCCTTGACATGTTGCCACACCTCTGAAGGTCTGAGTCGCTCTCCTCTCAAGTACCTTGTGGCTGCATCATGGCTAAACCCTCTGGCATGGTCGGCAAAATACGTCAGCGTGTAGTTCACCTGGCTCACCAGCAAAAACTGGCAGTAATCCCCTCGTTTTTTCATAGCTTAGTTTACAACCTGGAACCCGTCCTCTTCGACTTGCTGCGTAAGTCCTGTGCTGAGAAAAAGCAAGCGGTGGTGCGTGAGTTAGAGCCGCAAGGGATCATCTTTGAAGCCTTGCAAGACGAGATGGGGCAAGACTTTGATGCCTTTGACCTTATATTTGTCATGTTGCCTTTGACCAGCCCCCGCCAAGCCGCAAAGAACGCGCAGAGCGGGTGAAGAAACGCAACTACTTCGCAAAATACTCAGGCACAGCACAAACGATTCTCTCTGCATTGCTAGACCTGTACGTGGATAGTGGACTTGAAAGCCTCGAGGATAGCAACAGTTTCAAAGTTCCACCCATCAATACCCATCGAAATCATCAAGAGTTTTGGTGGTGCAGATGCTTACAGGACGGCTCTCAAAGACCTTCAAAGCCAACTCTACGAGGTTCATGGTTAAAATATAGCCCCATGTCCATAAGCAGCACGATAAAAACCATTCAAGACATTATGCGTAAAGACGCGGGTGTAGACGGTGACGCGCAACGCATTAGCCAACTCGCTTGGCTATTCTTCCTCAAGATTTTTGATGACCGTGAATTAGAGCGGCAAACGATGCTCGAGCTAGACGGCAAACCCTACACTAGCCCTATCCCCGAAGAATTTCGCTGGCGCAGTTGGGCCGCAGATTCTGAAGGCATCCATGACAACACCTTAGCTAGACCCTTGCGTGATTACGGCGTAGATGGCCGCGTGGACATCATCGTGACGAATCCACCGTTTGGTGGGATGGAAGAAGACGGCATCGAGACGAACTTCCCAGGTACGTTCCAGACCCATGAAACGGCTGATTTGTTTTTAGTCCTTATCATGCACCTGCTAAAAGATGGGGGTAAAGCTGCGGTGGTCTTGCCTGACGGCTTTTTGTTTGGTGAAGGCATCAAGAGCCGCATCAAAGAAAAACTTTTGAACGAATGCAACCTGCACACCATCGTGCGTTTACCCAATGGCGTTTTTGCCCCTTACACGGGCATCAAAACGAATTTGCTCTTTTTCACCAAAGGGCAACCCACCAAAGACATCTGGTACTTTGAACACCCCTACCCCGAAGGCTACAAAAGTTACAGCAAGACCAAGCCCATCAGGATTTCTGAATTTGACTTAGAAAAAGACTGGTGGAAAAAGCGTGAGGAAACGCAGAGAGCCTGGAAAGTTAGTGCCGAAACGATTAAGCAAAACAACTACAATCTAGACTAAAAGAACCCCAACGCCCCGCAAGATGTTCACGGCGACCCTGTAGAGCTTTTGGCAAAGTACCAAGCCCTATAAGCAGAGATAGAGCAGACTCGAGACTTATTAGAGGCGGGGCCGCTCTGAGTCACGCTACAATGGACGAAAAAGAACTCGAGGTGAACGCATGAGCCTAAAAGAACAACTTCAGCAAAAGATAGAACAGCTAGACGATGCCACTTTGATGCAACTTGCCCAAACTTTAGAAAAATTGGAAGCTGAGAAAAAGCAAAAGGATATTGAGGAGAAAATTGCTTTGTGGGAGCCTTTGGCAGAACCTGATGATTCGATAGACTGGACAGAGTTTGACGAAGCCACGAAACGCCGTTCTCTGTTTGGTGGGCAACCAAGTTAAGATACTACTATGAAAAGACAAGAGGCAGTTACAACTTTAACAAATCACTTGGACGAACTCGATCAGAAATTTGGCATCAAAACCCTCTCTCTGTTCGGGTCAGTGGCGAGAGATGAAGCCTCAAGCAGCAGTGACATAGATTTAATCGCAGACTTTGGGAAAGCACCCACATTCAGGCAGTACACAGACGCGCTTCTGTATTTGGAAGACCTACTAGGCTGCAAAGTAGATTTAATCACTGAAGGCACACTAAAACCTGAACTCATTCCCGCAGTAGAACAAGACCTACAACCCATTCGCCATGCCGCGTAACTATTTGCTCTACCTCAAAGACATGCGAAACGCAGCCGAAAAGGTGCAACAGTACACCCAAAATGTGAGTTTTGAAAGCTACCAGCAAGACCCCGAAAAAATAGATGCTACCTTGCACAACTTGCAAGTGTTGGGAGAAGCTGCCAAAAGCGTACCTGAAGCCATACAGCAAAGTTACCCAAACGTGCCTTGGCGCAACATGGCCCGCTTTCGTGATGTCATCGCGCATCATTACTTTGCGATTAACCTCGAGACTGTTTGGGATGTTATCGAGAATGAAATACCCAACCTAATCACAGAACTCACGACCGCAATCAAGACGGAAGAAAGCAAGCATGACGACGGAGACTTTTTTAGAAAACTTTGCCCGCCTGCTAGACGCACCCAACAGTGTAGCCAAACTAAGAGAACTCATTTTGCAACTTGCCATGCAAGGAAAACTCGTAGTGGGAGCGACGACGTTTTGGAGGTTCCAAAATTTTGCAAGGAAATAATCGGATTCACGTTATCGTTTCTCCACGTGATACGCGACGACCATGTCATTCTCTTGCACCAGAACCACATTACCGCGTTGCCACAGCAATTTGCCCTGACTCACGAGTATCGTGATATCCGAGCGGTACAGAATGTGTGGCGCAGGAGAAGCGGCAACTTCACCAAAGTAACCTGCATTCATAACCGAAGCCGCTACTTCCGTAATGCCCAGTTCGCCAAGAGTTTGGCCCATTGCCCAACGTGCACCATCATGTTTTAGAAAGGCTTGTTGGCCTTGTACTTCGGCCATAAAGACAGCGTGTTCCACCGCAGTGAAATAGGTGTACCACGTGGTCGGCGTTACAAAACCAATCTCACGGCGTACGCAGTAAGGCACGGGTGCATTCGGACTAAGTGGTACGGCGACAGCTTCTTTGGTGTAGCTGCCAGCTAAGCGTTGCACAGTGAGTTCAGCCGTTTCCTGACTATCAAAACAGCCTACGCGCACTCTGGCATATTGCAGCCCATCTGAGCCAGAACTAAATTCACTGTAGGCTTCAAAGCCCAAGGTTTGCAGTTGTTCCACGGCTACTTGTGCGTCGCGGTAATCACGAAAGGCAACGGCTTGAATCGTCCATTGGGCGAAAACAGGAGAGAGGAGACAGGAAAGAGGAGAGAGGAGAAGAACAAGAAGTAATTTCCTTCTTACTTCCTCCTTTATTCTTTTTTCTAGAGACATCATCTTCCTAACTCTACTTAGCCAATTGCGAACGAACATGAGACTCTGCAATGTTCTTAAAATTCTCGAGCACCTTCAGCCCCACGTCTTGGCTTTTCTCAGGATGAAATTGCGTTGCGTTGAGGGGGCCGTTCGAGACTGCGCTCTTAAAGGTGACACCGCTATAGGTTGTGGTTGCACCTGGTAAGGTTTCGTCATCAAAGGTGACGTAGTAAGAATTGGCATAGTACACAAATGCGCCATCGTGGATGCCCTCGAGCAACTTGGGGTCATGATGTTTTTGTACTTGGTTCCAACCCATTTGCGGCACGCTCTCGAGTTCGGGAAATTTTTTGACCTGACCTTTGAGGGCACCCAGACCAGACAAACCCGGAGCCTCTTCGGAAGATTCCATGAGGAGTTGCAAGCCAACGCAAATCCCTAAGAAAGGTTTTTGCGCCACCAAGTGTGAGCGCACGACTTCTTCAAAGCCCGACTCGAGAAACGATTCCATCACTTGCCGAAAATGCCCTTGCCCAGGCAGAATCAGCGCGTCAGCATCCCGAGCTTCAGTGGGATTGCTCGAGAGAAGCACAGCAAAGCCCGCTTTTTGCAACGCTTTGTGAACGCTGTGCAAGTTACCTGCGCCGTAGTCAATAAGTATAGTTTTCATAAAAGGATAGAAGGGAGAATGGAGAAGGGAGAATAGAGAAGGTTTATCTTCTTCTTCCTAACTTCTACATTCTATATTCTACAGTAGTCCTTTCGTCGAAGGTAGTGTATCGGACGTGATGCGTGTCGCGCTATGGAGGGAACGCGCAAACGCTTTGATGATGGCCTCGCTGACGTGGTGGGTTTCAGTTCCCGACAGTACACGCACGTGCAAAGTAGCACCAGCGTGATTACAAAAACCTCTTAAAAATTCGCGTAAGTGATGAACATTAAAGCCGTTGGCATCACCTTCATAGCCGCTCGGTTCAAAGGCAATAAATGCGCGTCCTGATAAATCTAAGACGACGTGGGCTAACGTTTCGTCCATCGGTACAAACTGCGAAGCGTAACGCTCGAGCCCCACCCTATCACCGAGTGCTTGCTCGAGGGCTTGCCCTAGTACGATGCCCGTGTCTTCAGCTAAGTGATGGACGTCCACGTGCAAATCACCTGTGGCGCGAATGTCCAAAAACAGTCTGCCGTGCCTTGCCACTTGCTCGAGCATGTGGTCTAAAAAACCATGACCCGTTTGAATCGTTCCACCTTGTTTATCTAAGTCAAGTGTGAGACTAATATCTGTTTCTTTCGTTTTACGTCGAATGGTGGCGGTTCTACTCATGGTTCTCCTTTTAGGACTTGGGAGCTAGGAGTTAGGCGTTGGGGTAAATCAAAATCCCAACGCCTAATTCTTAACGGTTTACTGTTTCTAAACGAAGCACCTGTTTTGCGGTTTGCAAAAACGTCCTGTTTTCTTGCGGTGTGCCCACGGAGACGCGCACGCAACTCTCGAGCCCAGGCAAGTGGTCTTGTCTGCGGATGATGATGCCTGCACCCAAAAGTTCTTTGTAAAAAGCTGCTGCATCAGGAACACGCATTAAGAAAAAATTTGTTTCGCTCTGAAAGACGTGAATATCCTCGAGATGGGGGAGTTCGCTCATGAGGGTTGCGCGTTCACGCAAGGTTTCTTCGATGCGCTCTTTGACGAAGGTGTCACCAGCTAACACAGCCCCGAGTACTGTATCCACCACTGCGAGTTGTAAACCTGAAATTGAAAAAGGCATGACGAGTTTTTGGAGCTGCACGGCCAGTTCTGCTCCCATGAGTGCGTAACCGAGGCGCACGCCACCAAGCCCGAAGGCTTTACTAAACGTTCTTAAACTTGCTACATGTTTGTAGCGTTTCACGAGATGACTAAAATCAGTTTTTGAAAACTGATTATAGGCTTCATCAATGACAAAGAGCCAATTGTTTTGCGACGCTTCGGCGAGTTGCTCGAGGTGATGGGCTGCAAAAACATTGCCGGTTGGCGCGGCAGGATTCGCTAAGAAAAATACACCCTTATTTGTGGCGAGTTGCTCAAGGAGTTCATGGAACGGTAAGGCAAAATCTGGACCCAAGGGTACTTCAATGAGTTTGGCCCCTTGCAGTTTCGCTTGCAAGGGATAAACAGAAAACGTAGGTGCAACCGTTAAGACGCTGTGACCAATGCCGGCGGCGGTAACAAACGCCTGAATCAGAATATTCGAGCCACCACTTACGACCACGCCCGTTTCTTCCCAAGCGTGATACGCCGCGAGTTTCGGGTGCAAGGATTCACCTGCCAAGTCTGGATAGCGGTTGAGGTCTAGAGTTTCGAGCCGTCTTAGTACCTTTGCTTTGAGAATTTCAGGTAAGCCGTAGGGTGATTCATTTTGGTCAAGTTTTATCGTGGCGGGGTGCGCGGTGAAATTGTAAGGGGGAGCAGCTAGAACCTCTGGTCGCATAAACATACAAACTAGTTTATCGTAAAATAAAAAACCACGCAGAATTACAAAACAAAAAATTCACGAGCAAAAGTATCGTGAATTAAATAACTTACAAAATATCTGAAAAGAGAAAAAAAGAGATGAAATTGATAAAATGTGATGCTTGTGCAGTTTCAGACCCAAAACTGAGTGGATGTGTGCGAACTATCTCCAAGGATATGAAGCATTTATAACTGCATGGGAATCACTCGTCTCCTTAGATATTATTCAAACGAGCTATATAATTAAACCTTCATCAAAAACGTTAGTCAGTAACCTAACTGTTCGTGATTTGAATTTTTCTGCGTGAAGTGGCTGCCCACCTCGAGACACCAGGTTGTACCAAGACTTCCTCTAGCCTCACTAGGCATTCTTTTGTTTTAGCGGATTTACCCCATCTAGTATAGAGCTTTACAAAGTGATGCGAAGGATGGTCAATGGTTTCATAGAGTAAATTTTTAACCAGCGGTTTACCCTCAAGCGTAAATACACGAGCATTGGTTAATTGCTCAGGGTCAAGGCTTTGATTTGTTTCTCAAGTTCTGCAAACGTTTTGAACAATTTTTCCTCAACTTCAGCCCACGACCAATCTTTGCGTTGCCCCCAAGCTTTATCATTCATCGCAAGATAGTCCTTCGTGTTAGTTAAACGTTTGTTACGTCTACGTGCTTTGATGTTTTTGACGAAAAGCTCGATCCAGTAGCTTAAATGTGTCACTTCATCTTTCGCTGACCACGTTTTAAGTTCGCCTAGCTTTTGATGTTCAGTCTTTGGGATATCTTTGATAAACGTTTCAAATTCGTTCCTCGATGCTGCGATAATCTCGAGCGTCCATTGTTTTATAGCTGTCTTCATAGCTACTCCGTCACTTTATTACTCAAAAGGACTCGAGCCTTTTGATGTACCCGTCGGGAAAGGTGTGAGCGTTTGCTGATTTGACAATTTTTTCTATTACTGTGTCCATTCCCCTCCAATCTCAGTAGATCACGAAACATTAAATACGAAGAAAGCATAGGGGGCTAAAACGGCACATCATTTGCGGGAGGCGGTGGGTCATTTCTGCGCTGCCAAGGATTGCCGCCTCTGTCGCGCAGCAACTTTGGCATATCAATAGTTACCGCTGCTTTTAACCAAGGACAAACTTGTTTTAGTTCGTCAAGTTTACTCGCGTCAAGTCGCACGCCGTCGGTTTCATAGAGCACGCTACCCTCAGCACCATTCACTCTGAGTTGCACGGGAACAATACCCGAGTATTCATCTAAGTAGGAGCGCAGTTCATTGAGTTGTAAATGATTGATGTTGTTTAGGTCAAACTCGAGCACCGCCACTTCAGGGAGTTGTCCGCGATTATCCCAGCGAATAAGCCTGTCAGCCATAAGATCAAAGGTTTCACCATTTTGTTTGGGTTCACAGATGATAACCACAGGTACATCATTGGCAAGGTGGGGAGAGATTTCATCATAAGTGCGGCTGAACGCAACGACTTCGCGTCCGCCTGTCTCATCTGCGATCACGAAGCGTGCCATCATCTTGCCACTCTTTGTTGGTTTTTTTACCACGCTTTGCATGAGTCCGGAAAGTGCGACTTTGATGCGTGCGCCAAAGTTTTCACGAATTTGTTCTTTGTACCAAGCCTCGACACCTTCGACGGTGCAACTCGCAGCTTCGGCTAAGCCTGGATAACTCTGCATAGGGTGTGAACTGATGTAAAGCCCGAGTGCGTCCTTTTCCATTTTGAGAATTTGTAATTCGGTGAGTGATTCAGTATTTACAAGTGTTGGTGGTTTAACTTCCTCAACGCCAAAAAGTCCCATTTGTCCTTGTTCGCTCTGCGCACGGACACCTGCTCCCCACTTCATAGCTTGCTCGAGATTTGCGAGTAGCACTTCACGCTTGCCAAGTTGGTCAAAGGCTCCTGCCTTTATGAGGTGCTCGAGGGCGCGTTTATTCACTGTACTCGTATCAATGCGTTCGCAGAATTCCCAAATATCCTTAAATTTTCCGCGGTTAGTGCGCTCGTCTAAAATATGTTCGACGGCTGCGTCACCAACGTTTTTAATTCCATACAAACCAAAACGCACGACGTTCTCAACAGGTGTAAAGTCTGAGAGGGATTCGTTAACATCGGGCGATAAAACGGGAATGCCTAAGTGCCTAGCATCGTTGACGTATTGCGCGACTTTATCGCTGTTAGCGCGTTCGACAGTGAGGAGCGCGGCGGCGAACTCGACAGGGTAATGTGTTTTGAGGTAAGCCGTTTGATAAGACAGCACACCATACGCTGCGGAGTGCGAGTTATGGACGATAATGTCATTGGCGACAAAGTTGTGTGTAGGGGAGACCTCGAGGTCATAGGTCATTGCTTTGCCTTTAGACTCGAGGCTTACAACGCTTTCCCAGAATATATCTTCATTACACGCTTGGTACAATGTTTCAGAATTGAAAAACTTAGCCAACTTGCGAATGGTCTCACGGCGGAAACCTTTCTTGTGAGATTTCAAATCACCGTAAAGCTCTTTAATACAAACGCCAGATTGTTCTTCGATTTCGCTCCAGGTTAAATCCGATTTGTCTTTTGCTGATTTAACCCAATATTTCACTTCGGGTGGTAGTGTGTCAATGCTCTCGAGGTTCGCAGGTATATGGGCTAGATAATCACGAAGGCACCCTAATTGCCGTTCACGCCCAACCATATGTGGTGCAATGTATTCTAAGAACTTTTCGACGCTGCGACGACCCACCACATGCACGGTGTAACCTATTCGCCCTTCTTTATAGGTGAATGACTTTTCTGTGACACGACTCACAACACCAAAGCGTAGTAGTAAATGTTGAAGCTCTTTCGCTAGCCTTTTTGATGAGGTTGCAGCGTAAGGTGTAAAATTTTGCTCGGCAGAGATAAACCCATCACCTGACCAATACCGCCCTAGAATGACAGCGATATCTCTATTGCAAAGTGTAAACACGTCTTTGGGAAAAACTTTTTGTGTTGCATTTTGTCCAACGATACCTAGGGACTCGAGCCACAGCCTAGCTCCAGATTTTCCGCCGCTTGCATGACCTCGTTGACCTGTTCCTAAATAAATATCAAAGACATCATTTCGGGCAGCACGTTTCTTGAGTGTGGGTAGGGTGTTCTCAAATTGTTTTGCTGCATCAGTAATGTCACTGGCCATTGTTTCACTTTGCGTATAAATGTAAACTCCACAAGGATGACACGTATTGCCTTCTGATAAAACCCAACCGAGCGTGATGAGCTTATGCTTTCCCCAAGTGTTTTGACCTTCAGCGGGTAAACGTGCAGGTGAGGCAACGCGCTCACCGATTCGCAAATCCTCTAAGTTTTTCCATCCATTTAAGGTTAAGAAAGGGTGATTGCCTGTGGCTGTAATTTCTTTGCCGAGCGATGTCGTAAGTTTGTAAACAGGTTTAACACCGTTTTGCATGATGCTAATGGCATTTGCGGTAGACATTGTAAACTTATCTTGGGTGATGATCTCGAGTCGTGTGCTGCTAGTAACAAGGGGCTGAAGCCCCTTGTTCTCGCCGATGGTGGCTTCACTCGCAGTGTATAGCTCTTCAATAGTTCTAACGTTTCCATACTTGTCAGGTATAAGCGTGTCACCAACCAAACATTTATTGAAGCCGTAATTCGCAAACTTCTCGAGCAAATCAAAAATAGCCTCAGCTTCACCAGCAGGAATGCCATTATTGCCCGCACCCGCGGTAAAGATCTTGCGCTGCTTTTCCATCTCGGAAACTTTTTTCTTACCCATCGCGCGGCGCAAAATGTCGGCTTGGCCAAGTGAGTACCCTGCAACAGCCTGTGCAATCTGCATGATTTGTTCTTGATAAACAGGAATCCCGTACGTTTCACGCAAAATGGGCTCTAAAAATTTTTCTGCATTTGGAAACTCGTGAAAGGTAACATCTTCCGTGCCATGATGCCTGCGGATGTAGGTCGGAATATTTTCCATTGGACCGGGGCGGTACAAAGCGGAAACAGCAATCAAATCTTGAACACGTCTTGGTTTTAGTTTTCTCAAGGTATCCACCATTCCTGGTGATTCAAACTGAAACACGCCTGCCGCTTCACCGCGACTTAGTAGCTCAAAGGTTTTTTCGTCATCCATCGGGAATTCGTCAGGGTTGAGTTCAACGCCCCTCGAGGATTTGATAATCCGTACCGCTGCTTCAATAAATGACAAGGTGCGAAGCCCCAGAAAATCCATTTTGAGAAAGCCGAGTTCTTCAATTGAACCCATATCGTATTGACACACGATAGGACCGTCACCACTTCTAAATACAGGTGCAAGCTCTTGAATGGGTTCTTTGGCGATAATTACACCGGCTGCGTGAACTGAGGCGTGGCGCGTCAAGCCTTCTAAGGCCATCGCTACGTCCATGAATTCGCTTGCACCCCCGTCGTACATTTGTTTGATTTCAGGGACTTCTTCCATTGCTTGAGCGATGGGTCTCGATTTACCGAAGACAACAGGAATCAGTTTGGAAACTGCGTCTGCGTCTGCATACGAGGACTCGAGCACCCGCGCCGCATCTTTAATGGCAGCTTTAGAAGCCATCGTTCCAAAGGTGGCAATCTGCGAGACTTTTTCTTCGCCGTATTTTTCGCGGACGTAGTTTACAACTTCCATACGCCGCACGTCTGAGAAGTCTACGTCGAAATCTGGCATCGAAATACGGTCAGGATTTAAAAATCTTTCAAAGAGAAGTTCGTAAGCGAGCGGGTCAATATTAGTAATGCGCGTCGCGTAAGCAACAATCGAACCTGCACCCGAGCCACGCCCCGGCCCTACCGCAATCTTGTGATCTTTTGCCCAATTGATAAAATCTGCGACAATCAAAAAATAATCTGGGAAACCCATGGCCGCAATCACACCAAGTTCAAATTCGGCGCGTTCTAAAATCTCTAAGGCTTCTGCGTTACTCGAAGTTGCTTTGAATTTTTCTAAGTGTTCGTAAACATATTTGGGATAGGTTTGCCTTTCTTCTTTAGGTTGCCGACCTGTTTCCGCTTCTTTGGCGAGGGTCAGCAATACGTCATCTAAGCTCTTTGCTGTTTTACCTGCCGCCTCTAAATACGAACGCATCA
>JBOFGY010000200.1:0-29113 GCA_051649365.1 Trueperaceae bacterium | reverse complement strand
AGCAAGTGCAGCAGAGTTTATGGGGATTGTATTAAAAAGGTTGAGTAATCAAAAAATAATTTTTGTGGGAGACAGTGAAACACGTGGTGTGGGTAACACCATCAACTTTCCAACTCAAAAGTACCGAATTATGGTAACTGCTGGGATTATCAAACAGTATCCAGAGAAAATAAAACCCGACATGAGCCTCGCTCAGCTAGAACAGAAACTAGAAATCAAACTCGACTAATCTATCAAAATTTGAAAGGAGAATTTATGTTGAAAGAAATGACGATGAATGAAATGCAAGATGTTAACGGTGGCAATTGGGCAACGGATATTCTAAAAGGGGTTGCTACAGAAGTAGTCATCGAAGCAGCTAAAGCTTGGTACAACGATCCACCAAATCCTGACCCTGCACTTGCCGCCATGATGAACGGTGCATAATAAATTTTAACTTTTAAGGCTGAAGTGGAAGGGTTTCAAATATTTTTACAGAGACTCTATACATACCTTCTCCACTTCACCTTTTTTCACCTAAGTGCCTATCCAAAAACCCATCCATTTGTTTTTCCAAAAAGGTATAACTTGGGTTTTAAGATATACCTTAAATATATTTTATCCAAGGGAGCAATGATGCACGCTTTACCTTCAATTCGACGAGATGAAATAGGTAACGAAGATACCCTAACTGCTAATCGAAGTCTACTTTTACAGTTGGCACCTGCAGTAGTCGTTGGTTTAATTTCAGATGCTTTTGCAATGACACAAGCCACTGCGCTAACTATCACTGCTATTTTCACCCTAATTATTTTGAGATTTTTCACTCGGAGTACATCTTATTCATTGGCTACTGTGTTCGTAAAAAGATACATTTCATGGCCAATTGTCTTAGGTAGCTTAGTATTGACAATGATTGGTAGTCAAGGGGCAGCATCTTTTTTCAAAAGTTTTGCACCCACACTATACTCCGCCGTGCCCGATTTTGCCATAACTTCCAATCTAGATGTAGTGATATCTTATATGGCAGTTGGGATACTCCTTCCTTTTTGTGAGGAGTTTGTTTTTAGATATTTAGCATTGAATAGTTATGCGAAAGCCCGTTCCAAATTTTTCGCGTTGATTTTTGTTAGCTCTTTGTTTGCACTTGCTCATGGTTCAATCGCACATACCCTAAGTATTCTACCCTTCAGCATTATCGTAACACTTGTGATGATAAAAACACAGGAATTTTGGACAGTTTTTGCCATTCACTCACTCTATAATAGCCTTTCAATAACCCTAGCAATATCTGACCTGTATCATGGACTGAGTGATATCATTCCTGGCATTGTAGGTTTTGCATTGGTACTTTTATCCATTCTAATTTCAATCTGGTGGTTGGGTTTGCCAAAGAAGGAGCCGTACTCCACCACAAGAAATCTATGGTCAGGTAGCTTAGTATTTTACATTCTCATTTCTGCTGTAAGTATTGTCATCACAACAGTTTCGGTTTTCTAAAAAATGTATTCTAAATTCACTAAGGATATTGCATTATTCTTAGAAAGTGAACCCACTTATAAACTATGAAAAATTTTTTTTCCTGTCTCGAGAGCTATAGCAGGTATGTCAATTTCCTACTATTATTTTAATCGTTTATCTGATCATTTTAAGGTTTTATTTGCATATTTTGATGTTGACAGTTGGCAACAGCTTCCTTTAAGAGAATTATCCTTCGCATGTGTTATTACCCCACTGGGTTTTGCTGTCTTTATGATGTTGATTACAGAAGGTTTGTGGTGTGTTTATAGAACCATTGCAAAAACTCAATTTCCAGACAAGAGAAAAAATACATGAACAAAGGAAACAACACGTCCTATATAATGACACCCTATCGAATAGCAGCACAACGTCTTCGTCAAAACCAATTCAACGTAATTCAGCTTGAACATAGCACGACATTCTTCACCACCCCCTATTATTGTGAGCGTCAGTTGGGTGCGTCCTAAGACTAGGGCTCTTTAGATTCAGAAGCTGCTGGTTTATTGCGATGTATTGAGAGCTAATCTTGCCAAGGTCTCATGCGTATGTCTCATATCAGGGAAAAAGTGGGATTGCTTCGCGGCTGTGTCAACGGCGCATTAGATTAGACTTCTTGCATAAATACCTCTGAGCATCGAACTACAAAGGACTTTTTTGAAGAAAACCCTATTTGTGCAAGAGGTCTATTAACTCTGAATAAACCACAGACCCAGGCTCGCAATGACGAATTATTCGTCATTGCGAGCGTCACTTTGCAGTGTCATAAACGTCTGTTCAGTTACGTATTAGTGCATCCGCGAAGCAATCTCCTTCCACAAACATGAACTTCTACACTTGTTGAGTTATCTTAAATTTTTTATGCTTACTCTTGTGAGCTCACATAAATAAATTCAAAAGGAGAATAATATGTTAAAAGAAATCAATGCAAATGAAATGGATTCTATCGTTGGTGGCGAAACTGAGGTTTGCTTTAATTTGGTTGTTGTAGAGGTGTGTGTTGGAGAGGAAGAATTAGAAGCCGCCGCAGACTATGTTGTTGAATACATTGAAAGTGAGTGGTTTGCACATTAGATGCGAACTGAAAATCTAATTACCAGTGGGATTAGGTAGATAAAAGTTGATATAAACATATTTGAGTATTTTGCAAACAAGGTAACCTTCAAGTCTTTTCATACAATTCTTAAATTGTAAAAACCATAAGGAGAATAGCATGTTAAAAGAAATAGATATTAAAACTATGGATGCTGTAGTTGGAGGGGACACACAATTCTGCGTAGATCTTGTTCTTGTAGAAATATGTGTTGATAAAGAGGATCTGGTAGAGGCTGCGAACTGGATTCAAGATGTTACTGAAAGCCCTGTTTTCGTCTACTAAGTTCAGTCAACCCACCCAACTGTTTTAGCTGGGTGGGTTAGGATATCTATGTTTGCCATTGTTTTTATTGTTACTGGATTAGTTGGTTGGATCTGTGTTGGTGTGACCAAACAATTTAGTACGATTTTCATCCGCAGTCAACCGTATTCTAAAAAGTGGTTATGGCTTATTGCTATCATTTGTCTTATATCCATCGGCAATAACGCCTTCGAGTATCCGTTTAGCAACGAACCTAATCACCGCTCGAGTTTAATCAAAGAGTGGGAACAAGGAACAAAATTTGAAGCTAACACAAAGTCAAACATTTCTCTTACAACACCCCTACTCCTTGAAATATGGCTTTACACAAAAGATCTTTATCGCTTGGTAGGCTTTTTTATTGCTGGTTCTCTTGAAGAATTTGGACGATTTGGCATTCTCGTGTTATTTCTCCTTTTTGGGAAAAGATTCAAACTTCGCTTATTCCTATTTGCTCAGATCTTCATTGGCATTTGGTTTTCGCTTTGCCACGATTACATAAACACATCACATGGATTAGCCTTTATTTCAGCTCATATTTTCGCTTTTCTCGTCTCCATTATTTTTGTTGACATAGGTATACGTTATGGGATTTTGGCAGCGTACCTTTGTCATGTCCTCGTTAATTTTCTTGACCTCAATATACTATTACACAGCTCCACTATTTTAATTTGGCTTAACCTTGTTATTGCTTTCATAGCTTTTTATTTATGTTTTTATATTTTGAGAAGAATAGAGGTAAATCCAGCTTGGCTCAAATTACAAGGAAACAACACGTCAGAGAATGACACCCTGTCCAATAGCAGCACACCGTCTTCGTCTGAACCAATCCACCATAATTCAGCTTGAATATAGTAACGACATCTTCACCACTCGCCATCATTGCGAGTCTGAATACACCACAGGCTCAGGCTCACAATGACGAGTGATTCGTCATTGCGAGCGTCCGTTGGTGGTGTCATCAATGTCTACTTAGCTACGTATTAGTGCGTCCGCGAAGCAATCTCTTTTCACAGACATGAACTTCTACACATGAACTTCTACACTTGGCAGCAGCAACTAACTTTTTTTATCCTACTTCTGTGAGCGCACACAATCTATAGTAAAAGGAGCAAGAGATGTTAAAACAACTTAGCGAGAAGGAATTAAAGAAAGTGACAGGTGGAGTCATGACGACGACGTTTCCTAAACCACCAAGCCCCACCAATCCAAATCCTAAACCCTATCCAGAGCTAATCTAAACAATTATTTTCTTGCATACTTGGAGAAGATAGTTTATCTCTTCAAAGCTATCTTCTCCCAAAGCACTGCAAATCATCACAGGAAAAAATTCATGCCTCTTAAACCCCTCCTCCAAGTAGACTCCACCGATTGCGGCCCCACCTGCCTCGCTATGATTTTGGCGTATTACGGCAGAAATGAACCCATTTATAAACTGCGTGATTTAGCTGGTACGACCCAAGGTGGCACGAGTTTCTTAGGGCTTTACCGCGCTGCTCATAAACTCAATGTGGAGGCAAAAGGTTTCGCCGCAGATGTAGAGGGCTTAAAAACCTTAGAGTTTCCTGTGTTGTTACATTGGGAACACAATCACTACGTGGTACTGCTCAAACTCACCAAAACAAAAGCGCACATTGCCGACCCTGCTAAAGGCAAACGTTGGGTGACACTAGGCGATTTAGAAAAAGCGTGGACGGGTAATGTCTTATGGTTAAAACCCGGTGTCGCATTTGAACGTGGCAACTTTGTGGGCAAGCGTGGGCTCAAAGGGCTGTTGTCACACCTCGAGCATTTTCGTGGTACCCGGGTAATGTTTACAGAGATTGCCTTAGGCACTATCTTGCTAGCGTTGCTAGGTTTGGTCTCCCCTATCCTTAGTCAAATCTTATTTGACCAAGTCCTCACCTACCGCGAAGAAACTCTCTTACCTTATTTACTGGCAGGTATTTTTATTTTAGCGGCTTTCCAAACAGCCTTTGGTACGGTGCAAGGGTATTTGTCGGGCTATCTCGCTATGAAGCTCAAGTACCGTTTACAACTTGGTTATTTGCATCACCTGCTCCATCTCCCACAAAAAATTCACGAGACGCGACTTGTCGGTGATTTACTCTCGAGATTTGGGGATTTAGCGCGGGTGCAAGGTGTACTAAGTCAGCTCATCGTTACTGTACCTGCTGCGCTACTTAGTTTGGGTGTCAGTTTTGTGTTGCTCTTTTTATACAATGTACCGCTCGCGCTCGTCGCGCTTATCAATTTGCCGTTGCAACTACTCTATCTCACCTGGCTATCCCCTCGCTTGCGCCGTGTAAGCCGCCGTGAATTAGAGAAAGGTGCCGAGGTGCAAAGTTTTCTACTGAGTCATTTAGAAGGTGTCAGCACGGTGAAAGCACTCCAAGCTGAAGCTTGGACCATTCGCAGAGGACGCAATCAAATCAGCGGTCTTATGGACGTGTCGTGGCAAGGGTTTATGCTGAGCACCTGGGGCGGGGTCGTGTTTGGGTTATTGGGCAGTTTGGGTAGTTTAATTACGCTTATTTTTGGAGCACGGCAAGTCTTGCAATTGGAACTGAGCGTGGGGCAACTCGTGGCAGGTTACGGGCTCATGCAAAGTGCAGTTGCTGCATTATCTCGGATTACGGGGAGCCTCGAGGCAGTTCAAGAAGGCATCGTTGCTTCAGACAGACTCCTCGAAGTGCTCGAGTTAAAGCCAGAAAGCAATGAAACGAGTAAGCGCGCTTTACCACCTTTACAGCGTGAGCTGCGCGTGGAAAATCTGCGCTTTAGTTATCCTTCTGGTCAGAGCATTTTGCAAGACGTGAGTTTTACGATAGCCAAAGGCAGCTACACCGCGCTTCTTGGTGGCAATGGTTCAGGTAAAAGTACGCTTTCCGCACTGTTGGTGAGGTTGCTCGAGCCAGACAGTGGCACTATTACCTGGGATGGGCAAAACATTCACGAGGTCGGTTTACACTCGCTGCGTTCGCGCGTGCTCTATCTTAAACAAGACGTACCCATTTTTTATACAACCTTTAGAGAAAATTTGACCCTCGGACGTAGCACACCTGACGATCACATTTGGTCACTCTTAGAACTTCTCAATATCGAACACCTCGTACAACGTTTACCCGAAGGATTAGACACGACGGTAGGTGGCGACAGCTTGTATAAATTCTCGAGCGGTGAGCGGCAACTCATTGGTTTAACAAGGGCTTTACTTTCAGATGCAGACATTTTGATTCTTGATGAACCCACGGCCACGCTCGATGCGGATAAAGAAAATAAAGTTGTTGAGCTGCTTACAAAACTCAAAGGACATAAAACACTCCTTGTCATTACGCACCGCCCAGCCTTGCTAGCACCTGCGGATGAAACCCTCGAGCTACGCGCTGGAGAACTGAAATGTCAAACTCGCCACGCTCTACCCGCAGATTGAAGGATACCTATGCTCAGCACTTACACTTGGGAAAAACCCTTCTCGCGAAGTTTTCGCTTTACCTTTTGGCTGTTACTCGCCCTTGTTATTGCGGCTGTTATGTGGGCGTATGTAGCTCACAAGCAAATTTACATTGTGGCACGAGGCAGCTTAGAACCAAAGGGACAAGTCATTACACTTGCGACTCCCGTCGCTGGGCGTGTTGTCGCTGTCCACGTCGAGCCTTGGGAGGACGTGCAAGGGGGTGAGGTACTTTTTGAACTTGATGCGCTTGGTACAAACGAGGAGCAAAGCGATTTAGAACTTGCAAAGCGCGAAGCAGAACTTACTGAAACCTTGCACGCCGTTGCAATCGCAGAAGAAGATGTCGTGCAGCAAACACGGCTTTTTACACAAAATAAAGAACTCTGGGATGCAGGAGCTCTTGCTAAAAATGATTATTTAGTTGCTGAAGAAAATTTACGTAAAGCCCAAGAAACCGTGGCACAACTTAAGGCGCGCCTCGAGTCCAACCAACTCGCCAAAAAGCAAAGCGAAGGTGAGCGCCGCATTTTCGTAAAGAGTGAAACAAGTGGCCGTGTGAGTGAACTCGCGGTGCGCTCGAGCGGCGCAGTTGTAAGTTACGGCGAGCCCCTTGCCCACGTTTTACCCGAGAACGTGCCCCTTATTTTTAGAGCCTTTATTTCAGAAGCGAGTCGCCCAAGATTACAGGTAGGTTCAAAAGCGGAGATTGCCTGGAATGGTTTACCACGTCAGAAATACGGTGTAACGCCTGGTGAAGTCAGCGCAGTTTCACCTACTGTGAGTGTGCAAGATGGGCAGGCTCTTTACGAAATTGAAATTAGGGCACGGGGGCTCGAGCTTTCCTATCAAGACAAAAAGGAAACGGTCTTACCTGGTATGGCAGGTGAGGTAAGAATCATCAGCAAAAACCAGCGCGTGCTCTTCCTTATTTGGGACTGGCTGCGCGGTGTCAGGGTAGAATAAAGAATACTGCCGACGATGCAAAGCCATCGTCGGCACTAGATAAGATGTAACTACTCACTAGCTCGGGTAGGTTCTGGGTAGAAGAGGTTCTAGACTTGCTTTACAAACATGCTACTGCTTAATTAAACTAATGTTATCAATCATTGCTGTGTCTGTGGTGCTCTCTTTGGAAATCCGAATCGTGGCGGTGCGTTGGTCTGCTGCAGTTGTAAAGGTCAGTGTTGGCTTGGTCCAAGCTCCTTGGAAACGCTGTTCGGTCCATACGCCGTTTACCAAGTATCTGACGATTAGCGTATCGCGCGGATTGCTCAAGAAAAACTCGAGTCCCAAGGTGTAGCTCGAGTTAGGTCTTAAACCCCAGAGCGTTTGCTCGAGGTAGCCTGCCCCGTTGATAAGCACAACGTCGCCACTACCTTCTTTTTCAGTAATGACAGCGTTAACAACATTCGTCCAGTAGGTGAGCCCCTCAGACATATTTGGGTTACCTACTAAATTACCTGAACCGTAACGGGCTCCTGCCACGACGCCAGCAACATCTATGACACCTTTACCTATAGACCAGAGACCTCTTTGGTTAAAGTTTTTTGGCCAAAGGTTTAAGTCCCAGGAACGTTTAGACGAAGCATTTTGAAACATAATGTGAAGCACGAGTCTACTCATCGTCGGGTTATCAGCAAGGGCTAAAGCTAAAGCACCTGAATACAAGGGAGTTGCAAACGATGTGCCCGTAGCATAAACCAACTGATTCCCTGGAAAAGCCGTAGCAATATTCTCGCCAGGTGCCACACCCGACATGTTGGTACTGTAGTTAGAAAAGAGAGAAACGATATTGTAAGCATTGACACTGGCAACGCTGTACACTTTGCCAAATAGGGTGTCTATCTTGCCTTCTTTACGACCTAAACTGGCTGGATAGGTAACACCCTCCGCTTCACCGTCGTTACCTACAGAGGCAACGATGAGAACTTGCTTCGAGGCAGCATATTCCACCATTTTAGTAAGTGCATTTGTATTTTCGGCACTACCTAACGATAGATTGATGATATTTGCGCCTTTATCCACAGCCCACTCGATAGCAGCAACGACATCATCCAAATCCCCACTGCCGTCTGGGGCCAGTACACGAATCGGCAATATGGTTGCCTTTGGAGCCACTTGCAAAATGATGCCAGCAACGGCTGTGCCATGACCATACCCTGCATCGGTGCTCGAGCCACCTTCTTGTGGGTTAGCATCATTGTCCACGAAATCTTTCCACTCACTGCTGGGAGCAAGGCTACCTTGGAAGATTTCATGCTGAAGGTCAATACCTGTATCGAGTACAGCGACTTTCATACTTTCGCCGAGTAAGCGACTATTTTTGTGGGCTTCATTTAAGTTGATTTGCTCCCAGACCGTCTTATTTTCTGAAGGTGCAGAAAGGGCCATATTTCCTGCGCTCCACGTTGTCTTACCATTAGACCAAGCTTTCATGCCCCCACTCCAAGCAGATTTACCTGCGCCCCAAGCTTTGTTGCCTGAAGCCTGCATTTCAGGGGAAGAGAAAAAGTCTTGGTTTTTGGTCGTCGAGAGCGTGGTGATTTCGCCGACGGAGAAGCCTAAAACGGCAAAGCCTGCTTCAGGTTTGAAACTAATAATCTGTGCACCATATTGCGCTGCAAGCCCTGCCTCGGTGGCTGTTTCAGGAACCGTTACAGTTGCTACAGATGCAATATCGGTAGAGGGTGGTAGCACGGGTGCAGGCGTGCTACAAGCAGCCAACACCATAACGGTACTTAAAGCGAGAAGTTGTTTCACAATGTTATTCATGATGATGTTCCGCAAGGGTGTAAGTCGGTCGCGCTACTGGCTCGTCACGTTCCTTTTCTAACCCCTAGGTTTTGACATTTGGGAGTTAGCTAGCGCCCGTCTGGTGAACGTGAGTCGTAGCCTCTTACGGTTTTGCCTCCTTCAAGAGGAAATGGGGAAATGGGCAAGTTTAGAATTCTCTTCTGCTTTTCTTGTTAGTCCATCCACACATAAAACGCGTGGGCAAGTTGCTTAGGTACTTTTGCAAAAGCTGCTGATTTTTGCCGCTTATTTTTTTCAACGGAAAGTTGCTTTTGTTCGCTACCTTGTTGGGCTTGCTGCTTTTCTACTATAAAGCTACTTTCTTGTATGGCGGCATCGGCGTTGAGCATCGTCACCTCCTTTCGTTAAAGCAATCCCCGTTTTGAGTTAGGCAACGGAAAGAATTAGTATGACCTAGCGTTAACTTAAAACGGGGGCAGGGGCAGGTGAACTCGAGCAGAGAAAAAGCTACCAGGGGATGCGCAATGTTGTTCATGACGCTGTTATTCATGACGCTCCAGAAGGGTGTGCTGTGGTGGTATTTCTCCGCTCCGTTATTAAGGTTTAGTATACGGAACTGATTCTGACAAAATTCTTACTCGAGAACTGCAAAAGAGGTTTTTTTGTATTAAGTTTTTCACATGTGTTGCGTGCAAAGCTTGAAGTAAGAATTTTGCGAGAGGCAATGGTTTAGGCTAGGTCTTATGTTGGATGTTGTGGGCCCAAGCACTGCCAGAGGGGATGGTATCTTATTTGATATTGATACCCTCAACGATGCCGCCTGGTCTTTGCGCGATAATGATCCCATGCAAGCCCTCGAGCTCGCCCAGCAAGCTTATGTCTTGGCCCAAAACGCACACGACGACAAAGGTCTCGCCTACAGCCTCATCACCAAAAGTTTTGCCCACTTCCGCTTTTCAAAATATAGACAAGCCCTCGAGTTAGGCTATGAGGCTTTCGAGCTTCTTAAAATCCTTGGAGATAATGCTGGTCAGCAACGGATTCTCAACAACTTAGCCATTATTTACGCCGACTCGGGTGAGCTTACCGAAGCTCTGCGTGTTTTTTTGCAAAATCAAGCTTTTTGCGAAGCAATTAAAGATATCAGTGGTGAAGCACAAGCGTTCAATAACATTGCTATTGTTTACGGCTATTTAGGCGATCACGTCAACTCGCTCGAGTGTCACCTTAAAAGTCTCAACCTCTCGAGGCAAATTGGCTCGAACTTTGGCGAAATGAAATCGCTCGTCAATATTGCGTCGCTTTATTTAGAACAAGACAAAGGAGGCGAAGCCCTTGAGTATCTCGAGCAAAGTCTAAAGCTACGCACGGATGACGACCTCTACACCTACGCGGTTGCCCTTAGCAATATGGCTAGAGCCTACCGCAACTTAGGCGACTATTTGCGGGCCCTCGAATACGGGCAACAAAGCCTCGATATTTTTTTAGAACAGCTCAGCGACCCAGCCAATGCCAGCTACACTCTCAATGAACTTGGAAACAATCACGCGCTCCTCGGCAATAGTGCCGAAGCCGAAGCGTATTATCAGCGCAGCCTACACACCTTGCACACTACAGGTGAGCGCAAAGGCGAAGCCGAAACGAGTCTACTGCTTGCCAAACTTTTACAAGGGCAGGAGCATATAGATGAAGCGATTGGACATTTGCACCACGCCCGCAAGCTCGCTCAAGATATAGGCGCGTTACTCGAACTGTCGGAGGCACATCTACTCCTAGCCACACTGTATCAACGCAAAGGGCTTTTTGAAGGAGCCTATCAACACCTAGAGCAACATGTCTTGGTAAAAGAGAAACTCTCGAGCGACAGCTCTAAACGTCGCTTCGAGGCGTTGCGTGTTAAATTTGAAGTAGAGCAAACCGAAAAAGAAAAAGAACTCTACCGCCTCCGCACCGTCGAGTTAGCCGAAATGAATAGCAAACTCGAGACACTGACGCAAGAACTCTTTAAACAAGCAAATGAAGACCCGCTCACAGGTCTCTTTAACCGCCGTAGACTCGAGCAAGAGTTAACGCGGGAATTAGAGCGTGCCCGTCGCACCGAAAGCAGTCTCAGCGTCATGATTTGCGACATTGATAATTTTAAGCAGGTCAATGACCGCTTTTCCCACCAGGTCGGCGATTTCGTACTCACTCGGGTGGGGCAAATTCTCAAACGCTATGTGCGCGGTGCGGACGTGATAGCCCGTTATGGTGGCGAAGAGTTTGTGATTCTTTTTCCAGATGCCTCGGCTAAGGAAGCGCAGATTGTCTGTGATAGATTGCGCCAGAAAATTTCCACCGCCCCTTGGCACGACCTTCATCCTGATTTAACAATTACTCTAAGTATGGGTATTTGTGATGATATTAGTCTTGTAGACGGCTTCGCCATGATTGACCAAGCGGATGACAAGCTTTATGAAGCGAAGCGAAACGGAAAGAATCAAGTAAGAATTTAAAAATCGAGCAAAAGAAGGCGGTGCAAGACTGAAGGTTTTGACTTTATCTCTCACCTTCAACCTTCCAACCTGCTTTATAACACTCCTCCAATAAACACCGTCTTCGTTTCCATATACTCGAGTAAGCCTTCACTCCCTGTCTCACGACCTATACCACTCCCTTTGATACCACCAAAGGGAGCTTCGGCTGTAGCGGGGAGCCAGTCGTTGATACAGACCATGCCGTACTCGAGCCCTTCACTCATTTTGATTGAGGTGTTCAAATCATTCGTCATCACAAAAGCAGCTAAACCGTACTCGGTGTCATTGGCGTGTTTCAACACCTCGTCAGTATTGCTAAACGACATAATCGGCATAACCGGACCAAAAATTTCTTCATCATAGACTGGCACACCCGGTTGCACATTTGTCACGACGGTAGGCTCGAAGAAATAACCTTTGCCCTCTTTACGTTTACCGCCCGTTAAAATCTTCGCTCCTTTACTACTGCTCGCCATGACGAGTTCTTCGACACGCTCCCGCTGCTTCGCGTTAATAAGTGGTCCAACATCATTACCTTGTAAGCCGTGACCCACTTTGAGTTTTGCAGAAACCTCGGCGGAAAGTTTTGCAAATTCGTCGTAAATGCGTTCGTGAACGAAAAAGCGTTGCGGAGCTACACACACTTGTCCGCAGTTTCGGTATTTCCACGTAACCGCCGTTTGTGCAACTTTGCTTACATCCACATCAGGAAAAACAAGCACAGGGGCATTGCCACCAAGCTCGAGAGCGAGTTTTTTCATCGTTCGTGACGCACCATCCATTAGAAGTTTGCCCACTCTCGGACTTCCTGTAAAAGCAATCTTACGCACCCGCACATCATTCAGCAGTTCTTGTGCCATACTCGCAGGGTCACCGTTAATTAAATTAATAACACCTGCAGGCGCACCCGCTTCGTGCAAAGCTTGCGCTAAGAGCATACCGGTACGTGGCGTGAATTCACTCGGGCGACCCACGATGGTGCAACCTGCGGCAAGTGCGGCTGCCCACGTTCTAACGATGTTGTATACAGGGAAATTCCAAGCAGTAATTGTAGCAATCACACCCATCGGTTGATGCGTCACACTGAGGCGGCGCGTATGCACCCTTGCTGGAATAACACGGCCATAAGCGCGAATACCTTCACCAGCAAACCATTTAAAGTAATTGCTGGCACTGAGCCATTCTGCTTTCGCTTCGCCGAGGGGTTTACCTGATTCTTCAGTGGTGATTTTAGCAATCTCGTCTAGTCTAGGGGCAATCCAATCTGCGGCTTTGAGCAAAACCTCAGCACGCTCGTAGGGTGTTTTTGCAGCCCAAGCGGGAAAGGCAGCACTCGCCACATCAATCGCAACTCTTGCGTCCGTGGCATCACCGAAGGGAACCTCCCCAATAAGGTCTTCAGAACCTGGGTCAATCAGCTGCCAGGTTCCTTTGTTAGCCGCGTCCGTCCATTGGCCATTCATGAGTTGTTTGAAAGTGTAAGGTACTGACATGCTCTAAACTACCGCATCCCTCAAATAGATGATGTGCTTTGTGCAGCCCAAAAAAATTGGTTTCGCGTGGGAGTAGCGCGAAACCTTGGGAGGGAAGAGAAAAGGGTTGAGGTAATGGGAGGACTACCTCAAATCCACATTGGTAGTTTAGCCCTACCATCGCTAGTATAAATTGAGAAATTTCACATTCCTGATACTTACATGACAAAATGTGAGGTATTTCACTCGAGTCTAAACTTAAGTTAATTGTCAACATGAAATGTTATGGATAACAAGTTTATTTTTACAGCAACTAGTCCTCTGCGAATTTTTTCCGAAGCTCTGTCGAGGAAATATCCATTTTGAAAGCACTCTCAGGGATTTCTGAGAACATTGTACGAAAAGCCTCAGGGATAGTAATGTCAGCTAAGGTTTTGAAATCTTCCTTGCTGCTGCGGCCAGCCACAAGAAACGACGCACCTAAACCCCGAAGGTGCTCGAGTGACTTGGCAACACCCTCATCTGTGTTGCCATAAAAACGCGGCGCAACAAGCCGTGCTGCCGTGTCTGCACCCAGTATAAAAATACCATTTGGATAAAAGGCGGCTTTCTGGTCAAAGAGGGGGGCGCGGCTTAACAGCAAACTATCAAACCCCAAAAACTGGACGGCCCGCTTCCGGGCTTCGGCTAAATCAATGGGAGCTTTCTCAGCATTAAGAAGCGGTAACTCGAACACGACATCTTTGTTGAGTTGTTGACTTGCCACAACGGATAACATCTTGTGGCCTTCGTGCAAAGGATTAAAAGAACCCGATAACACAGCAAGATTGGGGAGCGTTTTCTTTGTCGCGCTCTCCCCTGTTGTAAATGAACCATCCGGCGCAATAAGCAACCAATTGAGTTCACCGCCTAATAAGTTTGTTAACTCTGTAGCAGGTAAAAATACTTGCGACACCTCTTCTCCTGCAACAAGCGGTAATTCATCTAAATCAAAAATTCCTGACGCTTCCGCAATCGCGCTTAGGATAAGAAGACTCACTAAATTTTCTTCACCTTCTCTATCTCTGGAACCTTTGTGAATAACAAGCTCATACGAAAGTGTACCGAGCGAATCGCATACAGAAACGACACAGCGATGATCACCTTTTTTTGCACGGTCTGTTGCAATGGTCGCCGTACAACCAACACCAAACACAGGCATGCCAGGCTTGACAAGTTTTTTAGCGCGTTCATAAGCGTGTTTTGCAAGAGCGTTGCCTGTTTCTATAGATGTAAATTTTTCAGGCATGTGACCCATCGCTTCTGCCAGCGAAGTCGGGATGTAACGGTCTGTCGCTTCTAACACGGTGCGTGAAGAGCCACCGACACTATGCAACCAAGCTAGAGCTTGTGAACCTGCACCTGCAAAGTCCATAGTCATCATGTGGGGGGTCGCATGAATAGCAGTGAGGAGTTGCTCGAGGTTTTTTAACACGGTTTGTTATCGTATCGCATCCAAAGGGTTTTCAACAACATGGGGCTTGGGATATTTGAAACGAATGCCAACGATAACAAGATTCGCAGCACATTAAAGACTCACTCCACCACAATGTTTGCAATTGATTCAAATCAATAGATATTTACTCTTAATTTACCTGAAAGGTGGGTCTCTAATTTACAGTCAGTTTCCCAACATAAGAATTATGTTCAGTTTTCGTAAGAGACCCACCCCTACGTTGCTATACGACCTGGCTCAAAAATTTGCGAACGCGCACTGCAACTTGGGGAAACTCAATCAAAAACGAATCGTGACCATGCGGTGAATTAATACGTGCATACTGCGCGTTCGGCAGATACTCCATGAGTTCCTTTTGCTCTGTTTCTGGGTACAGCACATCACTATTTATACCCATGACTAAAGCAGGCATCTTCATCTTTCGTAAGACTTCAGAAACCTTACCGCGCCCTTCAGATATATCGTGATCATCCATTGCTCTCGTTATGTACAAATAAGTATTTGCATCAAACCGCTTGACAAGTTTTACACTTTGATAAGACAAATAGGATTCGATTTTGAAACTTACGTCGGTTAAAGCCCTCGCGTCACTCACACGCTCACGCCCGAACTTGGACTCGAGCGACTCGAAACTCCGATAAGAAAGCATGGCAATAGCTCGAGCTAACCCCAAACCTGTTTCTGGTTGCTGGTCTTGCGGGTAGTTTCCGTTTTGCCAAGCAGGGTCGCTCATGATAGAACGCCGGGCCACTTCACCCAACCCAATTGCCCACGCTGAATGCCTCGCGCCAATGGCGATTGGGATCATCGAACGAATACGTTCGGGATACATGGCAGCCCACTCGAGCACTTGCATCCCGCCCATCGAACCACCGAGTACAGATTTGAAGGAGACAATCTCGAGCTTGTCCATGAGGCGTTTTTGCACTTCCACAACATCACGCATTGTGTAGCGTGGAAACGACAAACGGTAAGGCTGATTTGTTTCGGGGTTGAGGCTCGTGGGACCAGTCGTGCCGTAGCAACCACCTAAGATATTACTGCACACAACGAAATACTTGTCTGTATCCACAGGCTTGCCAGGCCCAATGAGCGGGTCCCACCAGCCAGGCACGTTGTCATTCGTATAAATTCCTGCCGCGTGCGCCGAACCTGTGAGGGCGTGGCAAACTAAAATGGCGTTATCTTTGCTGGCGTTGAGTTCGCCGTAGGTTTCATAGGTGACGGTGACGTGCTCGAGCCTTCCGCCATACTGCAAGTCAAGCGGCTTTCCTGGCGTGGCTACCTCTAGGGTTTGCGGAACAACACGCCCTACACTGCCAGCACTTTCTGCTTCTGTCCGAGCAATAAGCGCAGCGTGGTCTCCCCAGGTTTCGTGTATCAGTGTTCTTGTCAGCATCTAGCTCTCCGTTTGGAGCTATCAGCTATCAGCTATCAGCTATCAGCTAAACCATTTGTTTTTACTGATGGCTGATAGCTGACGGCTGACAGCTATCTACACCTTCTGTTTCTTAACTCTCAACTAGCTTCATCGCTAGTGCCTGTGCAAAATCCTCTTTCAAGTCCTTCACGCTCTCCAAGCCCACACTAAGGCGAATCAGCTCAGGTGTCACACCCGCAGCACGTTTTGCTTCTTCGTTCATACCTGCGTGGGTTGTTGTCCAGCAGTTAATCACGACAGTTTTTGCATCACCAATGTTGGCGAGGTGTGAGGCGAGTTTGACGTTGTTCAAAAATGCGTGGGTTGTTTCGACATCAACAGTCTCAAAACTTAGCACTGCGCCATAACCATTTTGCAAAACCCGTTTGGAAACTTCATGCGATGGATGCGAAGGAAGTCCTGGATAAATCACGCGCTTGACGCTGGGATGTTGTTCCAACCACTTGGCAAGCTCCAATGCACTCTCACAGGAACGCTGCACACGGAGTGACAAGGTTTCTAAACCTTGCAATGCTTGAAACGCCGCATAGGGCGAGAGCGTCATGCCCATTGCAAAAAGCCCCAAATCCCAAGCACGGCTGGTAAACGCAGTCTCACCTGCTTTGTCTATATATGTTTTCCCGCGCACGTCTGGTTTTTGGAAGGCTGGAAATCTTTTGCTCGTCCAGTCAAAGGTTCCTGCATCAATCAAAGCACCCGCAATAAACGTGCCGTGTCCGCCAATCCACTTTGTCGCAGAGTGCATCACAATATCTGCGCCGTGTTTAATCGGTTGGCAAAGATAGCCACCACACCCCCAAGTGTTATCTACAATAAGCGGTACACCTTTGGCATGGGCAGCATCTGCGATAGCCTCAATATCTGGCACAGTGCAACTCGGGTTGGCAATGGTTTCAATCCATACACCCACTGTGTTTTCGTTAATCGCTGCGCCCATTGCCTCTGCGGTTGGGTCAACCGTGATGAAGTGGCAACCCCAGGGCTCGAGCAACTTCCGCGCCACTGAGAACGTACCACCAAAGAGTTCTCTCGAGACCACAAAATTCGTGCCTGGTCTTGCTAATACAAAAAGTGCCGTCGTCGTGGCGGCTTGACCAGAACTAAACGCAACGCCAGCTTTGCCTGCTTCTAACGCAACTAATCTTTGCACGAAAGCATCAACGGTTGGGTTGTGCATCCGTCCGTATTGATTGCCTTTTTCATTGCCAGCAAAGACATTGGCAGCGTGGTCGGCGGAATCGAAGGTGTAGCTGCTTGTGGCATAAATGGGAACGGCTCGAGCCTTGGTTTTTTCGTCAGAAGACTCTTGACCTGCGTGGAGTTGGAGGGTTTCAAAATCGTAATTAGACATAGGATTTCCTTTGAAGTGAATTTGTTCGGACAATGCGGTTAGGAACCCCCGTGCTTTGCCGCCAATAAATGAAGTCAACGCCACAGGGGGAAACCGCATCCCCCTATTAGGGGGTCGGTGCGATGAACGCTAGCGCAAACTTCATTCTCCACAAATGTACTACGGGGGTTCTAACTCGTAGCAACATCAGCTTTCACCTCTAAAAACTCGAGCACCTGCTCTGTTGTTTGAATCGTCGCATATTCACCTGACAAGTTTGCAAGGGCTAGTTCGTGAACAACCTCTGCGACATGCCACTTGCCACGCAAGTCTTGTTTATCAAAGGTTGCTGTAGCATCAGAAACAAGTGTTGTGTTAAAGCCTAAGTTGCCTGCAACTCTAGCCGTTGCTTCAACAGAGTTATTGGTAATTACGCCTGTGATGACAAGGTGCTCATAACCATTCGTGCGCAGGTATTCCTCTAAGTCTGTGCCGATAAACGCACAGTTCACACTCTTTTGCACAACCTTTTCTTCTAGCAATGGCTTGACTTCTTTCTTAAATTCGCAGCCAGGTTGATTCGGGCGATAGGTCGAGTTAGGTTCAGTAGATATATGTTGTACGTGAACAATGGGCAGTTTCAAATCACGCCAACGCTCGAGTAATCTAGCCATCTGCTGCTCTGCATCAGAATTATTGCGCCGACCCCAACTGTGGTGGTCAATCGCTTGCTGTACATCAATAATAATTAAAACAGGTTTCATGTGTTTCCTTTTAAGGTGTGGTGTCGAGTCCGTAATCTTGTAAAAGTTCGATAACTTGTTCTTGGCTCAGTTCATTTGGGTTTGCACCATAATCCAGGTCATCAAAAGTAATGAGTAAAACGAGCCAGGTTTCAGCCGAACCGTATGTGAGTTCGCCATCATAAAAATTCGGAATAAACGCCGTCGCTGGAATCCAACCCTCTTTGGGTAAAGGTGCATCATACTCAGCGAGAATATTTGTCCAGTGACCCAAGTTAAAGTTAGAGTCAAATTGAAGACATTGACCGCCGCCCCCCTGTTCAATAATCTCCATCGTTTCACGAGAAAGTAAACTTAGGCGATGAGATACTAACTCATGACTAACATCTGAAGCACTTTGTTCTTCAGTAAAAGCACAGTTGTCTGCAAAGAAGTCTATAACAGACAAAGCAAACCTTACGGTTGCCTCTTCAATTTCTCCAGACTCGAGATTTCCCGTTGCCCCAGACCAAACTGTTCCCATCGTCTTCATATTTATAAGTTGGTAGCGCACTTCTTCATCTGTTTCAATCGGCACCTCGAGAATCTGCAAACCTCCTACAAAATATTGCTCGAGTTCTTCTTGGGTAGGCGTCTTGCTATAAGTTACTTGGGCAAAAGCACGAGGAAGTAAGAAGAGCACGAGAATCAGTAGAGATGTTAGTAGAAAATGCCTAGTTAAGAAATAACGGGTAAAAAGTAATGCGTAGACCATAGTAAAACAATCCTACATTACTTTTAACTCGTTACCTTCTAATATTTACTTGACATAACTAAGCTGGCGTGCGGCTTCGATAGCTTGTGCAAAGTCTTCTGTAATATCATCAATATGCTCGAGCCCCACTGACACCCGCACTTGCCCTGGTGTTACACCCGCCGCTTTCAATCCTGCTTCGTCAAGCTGTGAATGTGTGGTTGAAGCTGGATGCGTCACTGAAGTTTTTGCGTCACCGAGGTTAACGAGGCGTGAAGAGAGTTTGACAGCGTTCAGGAACGCCTTACCGGCATCTTTGCCACCCTCTAATTCAAAAGTTAAAATCGCACCCGAACCTTTGGAATAAAACTTTTTAGCACGGTCATGGTAGGGGCTGTTTGACAAACTCGGATGATGCACGCCTGTGACACTCGGTTGCTGTGTTAGCCACTGAGCAAGTTTCTCTGTATTTTGAATATGCCGTTCACCACGTAGTGACAGCGTTTCTAAACCTTGCAAGAACAAAAACGCATTTTGTGGCGCAAGAGCCATACCAAGGTCACGCAAGCCTTCAACCCTGGCACGAATAATAAATTGAATATTGCCAAATGGCCCTTTTTTACCAAACACGTCATTAAAAATCATTCCTTGATAACTAGCATTGGGTATCGTAAAAACGGGATAGCGCCCATTATCCCAATCAAACTTACCTGCATCTACAATCAGTCCACCAATACCCGTACCATGTCCATTAATCCACTTGGTCGCAGAGTGAATCACAACATCTGCACCATGTTCAATGGGGCGGTATAAATAGCCACCCATACCTGTCGTGTTATCTACGATGACGGCAACACCTTTGTCGTGAGCAGCTTTGGCAACCGCAGCAAGGTCTGGTAACGCCAGCGAGGGATTCGGGATAGACTCGAGATAAACAGCTTTGGTCTTATCATCAATGAGTGCCGCAAATTCTTCAGGCTTATCCGCAGGTGAAGTAAACTTAACAGTAATCCCCAACTTAGGCAGTGTGTTCTTGAACATGTTGAGGCTGCCACCGTAGAGATTGGGCGAAGACACGATGTTGTCGCCTGCTTCAGCAATGTTCGTAATGGCCAAAAATTCAGCAGCGTGACCCGAAGACACCGCGAGTGCTGCTACGCCACCCTCGAGTGCCGCAATGCGTTTTTCTAATACGTCATTTGTCGGGTTCATAATACGGCTGTAAATATTGCCAAACTCTTGCAGAGCAAAAAGTCTCGCACCGTGATCAGCATCATCAAAGTTGTAGGCTGTGGTTTGATAAATAGGTACAGCACGTGACTTCGTGGTTGCTTCAACTTGCTCTTGTCCAGCATGAATTTGTAAGGTTTCAAAACGGTAAGGCATGGGGGTCTCCTTTGTGGTATAATGAAGTTTGAGTTTGATTTGAATAACAATGTTTGAAGCTATCAGCTATCAGTGAAAACAAAAAGCTGACGGCTGATAGCTAATGGCTAACAGCTATACAGAATTCTTCACCATGAATCTCAGCATCATACTTGCTTCGTGGCACACTAACACATTCGCTTGTCTAGCTGAGTTTCCTTTTGAGTGAACATAGCACACCCTCCTTATCTTTCCGCAGGCGCACTACCGTAGTTTTGCCTCGGGCTGGAAGAAGCACCCACCTATATGAAGGTTGGTTGCTGCAACATCAACGAGCCAGGTCTCTCCGTTGCTCTCGATAAGCTGCTTTCGCAGTAAAGCGTAGTAAATCATACTTTCTTTAGAAATTCAAGCCGTTTGCTACACTATTTATCATGATACCAATGCTTGATTTGCGCGATGAAGTCGCTGAGTTAAAAGATGAGATTCAAGCTGCCCTTGGCCGTGTTTTAGATTCCACGGCGTTCGTTTTGGGTCCAGAGGTGCAGGAGCTCGAGCAAGACCTAGCAGGTTACCTTGGCGTGAAACACGCCATCACGCTCAACTCGGGAACAGACGCACTCGTGATTGCCCTGCGCACCTTAGCTATTGGCCAAGGCGATGAAGTCATCACCTCGCCTTTTAGCTTTTTTGCCACTGCCGAAGCAATTGCGCTCGTTGGCGCAACGCCTGTGTTCGTGGATATTGGTGACGATTTTAATCTCAATGCGAATTTGCTCGAGTCCGCCATCACAGAGCGAACCAAAGCCATCATGCCTGTACATCTCTTTGGCAAGCCAGCACAAATGACTAAGATTATGACAATCGCAAAAAAACACAATCTTAAAGTGATTGAAGACTGCGCCCAGTCTATTGGTGCAGCGTATTTTGGAGATTGCTATGGTTGCAATGGTCAATGTGATAGCACCTTGCGAAGTAACATCACAGGAAAAATGACAGGTAACGTCGGTGACATCGGCTGCTTTTCGTTTTATCCAACGAAAAATCTTGGTGCTTATGGTGACGGCGGAATGCTTACAACGAGCGATGATGAGGTTGCACGACTTGCCAAGATGCTACGCAATCATGGTTCGGAGAAACGCTATCACAATGAGATGCTGGGGTATAACTCGAGGCTCGATGAATTTCAGGCTGCCATCTTGCGCGTCAAGCTACCCCACTTAAACCGCTACAACGAAGCGCGGCGCAACATCGCTAAGACTTACAATGAACTTTTTGCGGGTTTAGATGTTCGCACGCCGCATGTTTCTGATGGGCATATTTTTCATCAATACACTTTGCGAGTTTCTACTGATAAACGAGAAGCCTTACAAGTAGCCTTAAAGCAAAACGCAATTGGTAGTATGCTGTATTATCCCATTCCACAAAATCGGTTGACACCTTTTAAGCATTTGCAAAGTGATACACCTGTGAGTGACGGCGTCGCTAAAGAGATTATCAGTTTGCCAATTTGGCCGCAGATGGACAGGGCTAAACAGGAAAAGGTCGCTGAAGTTTGTCGTAAGGTTTTACGTTGAACTCGAAGCATCCTTCTGGTATCCATTTTTTGCTTCACCAATGGGTAGAATTCTCACTCGGTGCCTCGAGCTATCTGACACAATGAGTGAACCCATTAAAAGCTCCGTTTCGTATTGCTTTAAGAGTGACAAAATGTCCGCACCTACTGTTTGGGGCACTACACCACCTTCTCGAATTAAAATGACGCTTGCGCCATTTGCCATTTTTTGAGCAAGCAACGTTCCAAAATCTAAGTCTCGAGTGAGAATCAAATAATTGTTGTCCCTCGCATATGTCATGATGTCGCTGTCATCTGCACCAGCTTGACCAACATTCAACTAATAGACTTCTTGCATAAATACCCCCGAGCATCAAACTACAAAGGACTTTTTGGAAGAAAACCTTATTTGTGCAAGAGGTCTAATAAAAAGCATTGTAACCTTGCGACGTAAAAAACGTAGACCAGACAGGCGGCAAATTTTCATCAAGGAGAATTTTGAGAGGCATCAGCCTAAAACGACTTCATGTTCTTCAACACGCCAAGCCGCATAGCGCAAGGCTTCAAGCACATCTTCAACTTTGATGTGTGGATACAAGTAGTAATGCCCCAGAAAATCCTTCCAAAACCTGGACAGTATTAGAGAGTCCAGCGAATAATGGAGGAATATGGGGAAACAGCAAAAGAAATGGACAGTAGAACTTAAAGAGCAAAGGGTAATGGCATTGCTTAGGGGAGAAAATAGTGCGGCAGGACTGTCAAGGAAATACGGGGCAGCCGAGCCACTGATTTACAAATGGCGGGGTCAATTCGTCGAAGCTAGACGTAAGGGTTTGACAGACGGCTGTGAGTCTAAACCGGAAGAGATGCAGTTAAAACTTGAGAATCAGCACCTGAAAGAGTTGCTGGCGGAGAAAGAACTCGAGTTACACGTTTCAAAAATTTCACCTTGAAAATCCTTTCTATCGGTTTGCAGGTAAGTGCTTGCGGATTTTCAAGGTGAAAAGTACACGGGTACTAGCGATGGGTGAATTGAATAGCATCTATGAATCAAGTCTGGCTCTCTACCCCAAGCTCTCGTTACGGCGTTTTTGTCCGATGGCAGACATCCAGTATCACCGTTTGCGTGACTTCAGGCGAACGCTGAGCCATAAAACACAAAAGGAGCAGTTAAACGTACAGCAGGTTGAGAAAATACAACAAACTGCCGAGTTACATCCCACCTATGGTTATCGCTTAATTCATCAAGAACTCTCAGAACCCGTCTGAAAAGGCGAAAGGGAGTCGGATAAGCTAAAAGGATGACTAAATCCAAAGCGTACCCGACTGACTTACAGGATAACGAATGGCGAGTATTGGCAGGTGAATTGCCACAACCAAGTGGACAAGGACGAGCGCGCAGTCATAAGCAACGAGAGATTCTCACTGGCATTTTCTAGGTGTTACATAACGGGATTACTTGGCGGTCAATGCCCCAGGACTTACCACTCTGGCAAACGGTGTATCCCTATTTCAGAGTGTGGCGCATCCCAGGGGTGTGGCGAGCGCTTAAGCGCAAGTTACGCGCTCTGCTACGAAAACGGTTGAAACGACATCCTCAACCAAGTGCTGCGATTTTAGACAGTCAAAGTGTCAAAACCGTCGACGGAGGTCAAGAACGTGGGGTCGATGTCCACAAGCAATGTAACGGACGAAAACGCCATAGTTTAGTAGATACCTTGGGTTTAATCATCTGTGTTTACGTCAGCGCAGCTCGTGTGTCTGATCCGAGGGCAGCTCACGTATTACTCCAATGCTTTTTCAATCAGTTCTTCCAATCTTTTCGTCTTAAAAACGCCCTGAAACCTCTGAAGCCTTTATCTATCTCGCTATGATTCGCATGATGCTCCAACGCTTAGCACGGGCTTGAATGGGTATACCTTTTCAGACGGGTTCTCAGACATCACCATGCATCCCCTGTCTGAAATTCGTGCAGGTGCAAACTTTCAAGTTGAGTGGACAGGGCCAAATGGCGAGAGCGACTACATCACACTCGTGCCAGCAGCTGCTGACGATGTTTATGATGATTACGAATATACGAGCAGTGGCAGTCCCATTGAGCTCACTGCCCTTTTAACACTAGGCCAATACGAATTGCGTTACGCCACAGACCGCTCAGATGATACGGGAAAAGTGTTTGCAAGGATTCCTGTTGAGGTCTTAGAGGCAGTGCCCGTCTTTTTACAAGCTCCCCTTGGTGGTAGCAAATTTGAAGTAGAATGGGCAGGCCCTAACAATGACAGCGATTTTATTACGATTGTGCCTGTAGGAGCAGATGAGGCTGATTATGAGGATTACGAATACACGAAGAATAGTGGCAACCCCCTCGAGCTTACTGCCCCTCTAACAGCAGGTGATTATGAAGTGCGGTACGTGAATGACAATGAAGATAAAGTTTTAGGTGTTTTCCCTGTAATCGTCACCGAGGCAACTGCCACCGTGACAGCACCAAGCGAAGTTGCTGCAGGGAGTAACTTTGAAGTTGAGTGGACAGGACCAAACAATGATACTGACGATATCCAACTGTTTGACGACGAAAATAGCACAACTTACGTTAACCTAAACGATGATGGTGATCCTGTTACACTTACAGCACCTATAGATGTTGGTGTTTACGAAATTCGGTATTATAGCAAGGGGTACGGGTGGGACTAAGGTTCTAGCAACCTTTCCTATAATCGTTAAGTAAAGTCTCAAAGCAAACAGCTAACGTTCCTTAAAAGGGCGTTGGCTGTTTTTATGTAAAGGCTTCCAGCCCTAAAACAAAGCCCCACACCCCAACCCCCGCACCCCGTCCCCCTGTTATGATACCTACATGTTTACGACCCAAACCATGAGGTACGAATGAAAACCAGAGGAACACGCGGTGGGATTTTGCTCTCGCTCGAGCCCAGCGACTCCCCCGAGCTACTTTCCGCCTTTAACGAAGAGCAAAACCTCCTTCTAAGTAATAAAGTCACGGTTGAATTGTCAGATAAAGCACCTTGGTCGTTGCTCGAGGCCCTCGCCGCAAAAGTAAAAGAAAACGGTGGCGAAATAGACACCGTGCGCCCCCCAAGTAGCGTCATCCGCACGAAGGGTGAGACGGTCATTATTGCTAAAACCATTCGTGGTGGTGGTTTGGTTGAATCTACCGGCTCACTCATTATTCTTGGCGATGTCAATGCAGGAGCTGAACTTATCGCTGAAGATGACATCATTGTTATTGGCAGCTTGCGCGGTGTAGCTCATGCAGGTGCAACCGGCAATGAGCAAGCCGTCATCTGGGCGCAAAAAATCTTGAGCCCGCAACTCCGCATTGCCGGACAACTCGCCCAAGCCGGCAGCGACAGTCCCAGCGAAGCCAAAACTGCCGAGGTCGCGCATCTCAAAGACGGGCAGATTGTTATTAGACCTTGGGATAAATAAAACCAGACGGGCTACTTCCTATTACGCGAAACGGCTTGTCTTGCCATTACTTCCATGGCCCAGTCCATTACTCTGTCACTGGCAATTTTGCGAACAGCAACAAGTAACGCCGCGCCCGTGCCTGCCGGGTAGCGTGTTTTTGGTCTTTTGGCTTTTAGAGATTTGGAAATAACTCTTGCGATAACTTCAGGTGGTGAAGCAACACTGTCATCATCTGCGAACGCCAAGACGTGAGCCCTTTCTTTGGCAGCTTTTGCGTAAGCAGTATGGCCAGATACCTTCAGTAATGTTTCGGTGGCGATAGCTCCCCACTCAGTTTTTATTGGTCCTGGCTCAATAATAATGACATCAATACCAAACGGTTTTAACTCGAGCCTCAGACTATCACTCAGTCCTTCAACCGCAAATTTTGTCGCATGATACCAGGCACCCAAGGGTTCATAAATTTTACCACCAATAGAAGAAATGTTGACAATCTTGCCAGATTTTTGCGTTCGCATGTAAGGTAGTACAAGCTGCGTAAGTCTGGCAAGACCAAAGACATTCACTTCAAACTGACGCTTTGCTTCTTCCATAGGTACATCTTCCAACGCACCGTAAGAACCATAGCCTGCATTGTTAATCAGCACGTCAATTCTTCCCGATTTCCGAATGATGTCATTGACCGCAGCTTGCATAGAAGCATCATTCGTTACGTCCAGCTCGAGTATGCTCGAGCCTTTAGCTTCCAGTTCTTTTAATCTATCAACACGACGCGCCGTTGCATAAACGCTATAACCGTCCTTGAGTAATTGCTCAACTGTTGCTTTACCAATTCCTGATGACGCACCCGTGACCAATGCTATTTTCTTCATCTTAAACCTCTACACTTTCTTATAGCTAGTGTAAAGTGTGGAGTATACTCCACAGTCAAGAGGAGATGAACCATGCTGATTGGTGAGCTTTCAAAACAGACGGGTCTTTCAAAAGACACGATTCGTTTTTATGAAAAGTTAGGACTCATCGTTGCGACAGAACGCGAGGCAGGCTCGAGAACCTACAAAGAATTTGACGAAGAGACCATTCAACGACTTGTTATCATTAAACAAGGTCAAAGCCTTGGTTTTACCCTTAACGAAATGAAAGAACTTGCCGACGTGTGGGGTAGCTCGAGTATTCCCAAACGTCAGCAACTCAAAATCATCGAGGGAAAATTGAAACAAATTTCTGAAAAGTTAAATCACTTACAGGACATCCAAACATTTCTGACAGCAAAGCTAAACAAGCTAAAAAGAACGTAGTAGCTAACACGCCGCACTAGATTTAATCTGTTAAACTTAGACTCAGTTCAAGATTAAGGAGAAGCCATGCCCCAAGCCGTTATCGTCACTGCCCTGCGTACCCCCGTCGGGCGCGCTCACAAAGGCAAACTGAAAGATACACGCCCCGATGACTTAGCAGGATTCATGCTGCAAGAGGCCGTTAAAGCTACGCCTGGTTTAGATGTAAAACGCATTGATGACGTTTTGCTTGGCAACGCGCACCCCGAAGGCGAAGCAGGTTACAACCTCGCCAGAATTGCCGTGCAGATTGCGGGCTTGCCAGAAACAATTGCAGGTGCAACCATCAACCGTTTTTGTGCTAGCGGTCTGCAAACGATAGTGCAAGGTGTTCAGGCGGTGCAGTCTGGTATGGCCGAGATTGTGTTAGCGGGTGGCAGTGATTGCTCGAGTCGCGTACCGATGGGCGGACACACCATGTCCGTCAACAAAAAACTTTATAAGCAACACCCCGAGGCCTATCACACGATGGGGCAAACCGCCGAAGCAGTGGCACGCAAGTTTGGCATTACGAGGGAACAGCAAGACAGGTTCGCCTTTAACTCGCATCAAAAAGCAGTTGCTGCTTATGCTGCTGGTAAATTCAAAGAACAAATCGTGAATGTTCCCGTGCGCGTGAAAGACGAAGCAGAGCAGTGGCATGATTTAGTTTTGGACAAAGACGAAGGGCCCAGAGCTGATACAAACCTGGAAAAACTTGCCACCCTCAAAACTGTGTTTGCAGATGATGCCGCCGCAACGGTGACGGCAGGAAACTCGAGCCCCCTCAACGATGGTGCAGCCATGAGCGTCATCATGACGAAAGAAGAAGCCGATGCACTCGGTCTTAAACCACTTGCAACGTTTGTGCAGGCAACCGTTGTGGGTGTTCCTTCAGACATCATGGGTGTGGGGCCTGTGCCAGCGATTCGCAAATTGCTACAAAAAACGGGTATGACCATCAATGACATTGACCTGTTTGAAATCAACGAAGCCTTTGCCAGTCAGTGTTTTTACTGCCAGCGCGAACTTGATATTCCTGACGAAAAGCTCAACGTAAATGGCGGGGCAATAGCGATTGGTCACCCGCTTGGTGCAACAGGTGCAAGAATTGCTGCTGACCTCTTTGCAGAAATGAAACGCTCCCAAAAAGAATACGGCGTTATCTCGATGTGTGTGGGCGGTGGGCAGGGAATGGCGGCGTTGTTCAAGTTAGCGTAAGAATAATTCTATTTGCAACTGCGATTTCAAAAGGTTGCAACTCCTTGTTGTTTTTAGCTTCTCCATTTTATTAACTCGAGCCCCAAGTAGGGGCTCGAGTTTTTTCTAGTAATACTCGCAGACAACCCACTCGCTGTCACCATCAATAGCAAAGCTGGTTTCATCCGAATAGGTAAAATACTGGTAGCCTATCTCCGGTTCAAAAACTTCCTGCTGACCCTCGACATAAAAATTGTAGTAACCACTCGGAATATAAAGCGTGTCGTAGTCATACACCGTGATTTGGTAAACTCCGTTCACGTAAACATCTATGGCAGGTGTGTCAGACTGGCAATCATTGTATAAAGTTAGCGCGTAAGTGTCTGAGCTTTCATAGGGAACATCATAGCTGGAGTCATCATAGCTAGAGTCATCGTAACCAGGGTCATAATAGACAGGTTCATAAACGCTCTCGTCAACAGGAAAACAGCCCGAAAGAAATACCACATGAAGCAAAATCACAGCAAGAACAAATCGTCGCACGAATTCCTCCAAAAGACACAATAATCTATAAGTCGTTTTAGCACAATCTATCTTGCGTATATTCAACTCGAGCGCACGACAGGACGACTTTTAGTTATTTAGCTTGAAAGACACAGATGTTATGATTAGCCATGACACACTTCAGACTTTCGCTAAAGCACGTCGTCCTTACTGTTATCACCGTGCTCAGTTTGACAAGCTGTTCTGCACCTTTAAGCAGTGATGAAGCGCAGGCCAAAAAAGAAGTGCTGGCTTTGGCACCTGTAGGGTCAGACGTAACGCTGGCTAAGCCAACGCTCGAGAAACTCGGGTTTAAGTGTTCGTGGACGGAGCAAGGAACCTTTGCAGGTTCAGAGGGCGAACAGGATTACTTATATTGTGACGACATTGAAAAGACAGTAGGCTTCTTCGTGTTAAGACGCTGGCAAATCGCTCTCGTTCACCAAAACAACGTCGTAAAAGATGCAAGCGTCACTACTGGACTAATTGGACTTTAATCCCTCTACTTCAGGACAACCACAAAGTCATTGATTTGATTTTTTACCCACAGATTACAGTAGCAAGTCATGCGAAACAACAGATGTACGCAGATTCAGTAAATCACGAAAACTTACAAAATGCGAGGAACCCCCATTTTCACTTTCTTTTGTCATGCCGACTGGAGCGTACTTTACGTGCTACTTGATAAGTCCGATGAAACGAGGTAAGTCTTTACGGAGCGTAATGGAGGCATCTTATACCAAATCTTTACGGTAGTGACGCATAAGATGTAAACTAAGGGATGAGCCGAAAGGTAGACCCGATTGAGTGGGAAGAAAATCCAGAAAAGCTAGAGAAGCTGTACCGACAGGAGAAAAACGTAGAGAAGCGC
>JBOFGY010000199.1:0-3672 GCA_051649365.1 Trueperaceae bacterium | reverse complement strand
GCTTCATCGGCGGCGGCCATTTTGGCTTCGTCTTCCGCCGTTAAATCCTGTAGCTGGCGAATTCTGCTGATTTTGTAATCGGTCATCTGTGTCATAACTTCCTCCTAAAATTCAACTCTTCGTTGTGAAAACGTGTCACCGTGAAGTCGTTGGCGTGTTGGGCTGGGTTGTTGTGTTGCGTTGGTGCTTTTGCTTTAAGCGCATGGTGCGTTTGAGCCACCATTGGCGAATGCCTGTCCAGGCTAAGTAAAGTGCAGCGATGCCAACTAGGGTCTCGAGGATGCGCGTGGTTACGCCGCCCCAGGTTCCCATGTGAATCCCCATCCACATATTGCTGTCTATGGTCTGTGCAGCAAAGGGCCACTTGCGTGTATCATTGACAAACAGAGCTTCACCCGTGTAGCGGTCTAAATATACATGAACATTGCCTTCCCAAAGGCCCGTACCTCGGCTCGGGTTATAGCCAGCAGTTAAGGAAATGTACGCGGCGGCAGTAGGGTCATCAAAGATAAAGTAAGTGTCGGTGGCTTGACTATCTGGTATGAGTGCTTCGGCTTTAGCGATAAGTTCATCGAGGCTTAGCGAAGGTTGACCTGTTCCCGTCGAGTACACTTCTTCATCTTCGGTGCCCCTGGGCCAGTTAATCGCAGCCAAGGTGTTATCTACACCTTCACCTTCAAAACTATAAGGCAGCATGACGAGCGTAACCACAGTGAGGGGAATAAGCGTGACAAGCCCAATAAGTTTGTGAAGGTCGTAAGTGCGAATATAGGTACTTTTGTTTCGTACCACAAAGGCTACTGCCCAACGTTTCAAACCAGGCCACCACAGGAAGAACCCAGTCATGAGCATAAGTAGAAGAGCTATACCGATAAAACCAACCAGAATATAACCCATATAGCTTTCTTCATAAAAAGCATTATCCGAAATAAACAAGTTGCGGTGAAACACAAAGAGCCAGCCAAAAATACCGCCCTCTTCAGAAATGTCACCGTTAATTTGTCCGGTGCCAGGGTCAACAAACACACTGAGTTCGTGACCAGTGTCAGGATGATAAAGATAAAAACGATAAGGACCATGCGTCGTGATAGGTAAATCAACACCTTCAACACTGTAGTCTGCATATGTGGCTGTGACACTGTTTTTTGCGTCCTCGAGCGGTGCATCACCTGGTGTAGCTTTATAGAGTCGAGAGTAAACGAGGGGTTCGAGTTCAGGGCGAAACATGAGCAGTGTGCCTGAGAGGATTTCAGCAACAATAAAAAGCCCGACAATCAGGGTCGTCCAGAGATGGATTTTCTGAATCAAGGGCCGAACTTTGATTCTGACTCGTTTAGGTTGTGTACTTGCTGTCATGACGACCTCCTGGAATGATGTGACTGCATAACGTTACGTCTGAATGTCATAACTTTCGCGGTAAGCACTGCCAATAAAATTCCAGGACAGTGTGAATAAAATGACGGCTGTACAAGGAAAAAACGAAATGTACCAAAATTTAAGCGGGTCACTGGCAGGGCCAAGAAAATACTGTCGGCCAAACTCGACCATCTGCCCCCAGTCGGCGGCTCCAGCTTGGCCACCTAAACCTAAAAACGCTAGCGTCGCACTTGTCAAGACAATTCCACCAATATCCAGGCTTACGACGACGATAAGTGAACTAATCGCGTTTGGTAAAATGTGATGAAAAAACACGCGCCACTGACTCGCACCAAGGGCCCGAGCACCGTCTACAAAATCTTGTTGTTTGACTCTTAAAATATCGCCACGAATAATGCGGGCATAACTGACCCAACCCACGAGCGACAAGGCAATAAGCGTATTCATAAGGCTGCGCCCAAAAATTGCCACAAAGACAATCGCAAAAATCAAAGCGGGAAACGCTTGCACGCCTTCACCGATTCGCATGAGAAAACTATCTACTCGCCCACCAAAAAATCCAGCGATACCGCCAATCGTCAGACCGAGCAAAAAATCAAACAGCGCAATAAGAATGCCTAAAATAAACGCCATGCGCGTTCCCCAGATAATGCCGTAATAAATATCGTAGCCGCCAGGGAGTAAGCCAAAAGGATTATCTGCTGACGGTGCGGTGGGTGTTTGAGCAAAGCCTTTGCGCGGTAACTGCATACAGCTTTGTGGCGGCACGATTAACGCCCGCCAGAACGTACTACCCAAAGGGTTTCTGAGTTGCCCAATACCAGCTTCACCACGCTCGAGCCCCAAATCTCTGGCACAGTTGTGTCCACGAATGCGCTCGGCAATAATCGGTGCAGTAATAACAGGTGCAAAAATTGCCAAGAAAATAAAAACAAATAAAATAACAAATCCAATGATGCTAAGTGGATGCTTGCGAAAACGCCGAAACTGCCGTGTGTTATACCAACGCTTCCCTGCTCCTGAAGAGCGCACGGGCGTTGCGAGAGGTGATGTCGCCGAAGCCATTAGCAACGCCCTTTCGGAGCAATATTCCTGCACTGACTTTGTGACAAACGAAGTGAAAGGAGATTGCTTCGCGGCTGTGGTAACGATAAGCCAGCTTGTTGCAAAGAACACCTTTGTCCGAGGCTCGCAATGACTATGAAGTGTAGCGAAGCTACGAAGTGTAGTGAGAACGGTGTAATGTTCGCAAAGATTCGTGGAAGTAAGATTATTTTTTGTATGGGCGCGGCCTGAAAGCAGGCGAAGCCACGGCTGTACGCCCTCGTGGTGCGATTCGCAATAAATAGATGTTCAAAACATTTAGAAAAACATTCAATCATAACGAATCCTCGGATCAAAGAAACCGTAAAGCAAATCAGTGATGAGGTTAGAGAGCAACACAATAAGCGCGAGTAACAGCGCAAAGCCTAAAACCGCAGGTGTATCAAAGGTACTCGCCGCACTCGTAACCCAGGAGCCCAAACCTTCAAAGCCAAAAATAAGCTCGACAATCGTCACCCCTGTGATGATGCCCGAGAACATGAGACCTGCAACAGTTATCACAGGAATAAGGGCATTTTTAAGAACATGTTTGTAGGTTACTTCTCGAGGGGCAACACCTTTTGCCTTGGCCGTGCGGACGTAATCTTTGGGTTTGACCTCGAGCATCGCGTCTCGCATAACTTGTATGACCTGCCCTGACATCGTAAAGACAATGGTCAGGACAGGAAGCACGAGATGTTGCAGTGCGTTGAAAAACATATCAAAGCGGCCATTCACGAGCGCGTCAATCGTCATAAAACCTGTGGGCGTGCGAATGCTGCCCCGCGCAATTTCCTCGAGGTAACTATTGGAAATGCGCCCAATCCCAAAAAGCCCTGCGCCGCCATAAAGCACGACGAGCAGAAAAATACCAAAGGCAAAGGTTGGCAGCGAGTAACTGACGATGGCCCCAAAACTAATGGCTCTGTCTATAAATTTTCCCTGGTTGATGGCCGCTGCTGCCCCGAGCCAAATGCCTAAACCCATGATGACAATAAACGATACCAGGCCCAGTTCGGCGGTGACGGGCAACCGTTTTTTAAGAACATTAAACACCGTGTCCGAAGCACCTTTCGAGTAACCCAGGTTGCCTTGCAGAACTTGGCTTAGCCACGTCCAGTACTGAACGTAAAACGGTTTGTCAAAACCGTAGTCACGTATCACCTTGTCTAGGTTACGAAGCTCTCTATCACTCCTGACAAAATTAGCCGC
>JBOFGY010000198.1:0-3730 GCA_051649365.1 Trueperaceae bacterium | reverse complement strand
TTGGGGATATTGGTGGCACGCTCGAGGGCTTCGCCACGAAAATCTCTTTGCGGTGGCACGGGCACACAGCCAAAGACATCTTGATAAAACCTGGCTAGTTTTTGCCAGTCATGGGCCATGATATTTGTGTGGACGTATTTGGCGTTAATCATCGTTTCCAATCTTCAACTTGAAATGCCTCAGCGTTATCAAGTGAGGTTTAGCTCGAGGCTTGACCCTTTTAAGGAAGCATAGTAGCTTTTGCGCTAAATGTAACACAAGTGAGTCACATATCACTCCTTTTTTATCTACAAATTTGTTACAATCTAGTCTACAAACGAGGTGAGTTGTGACGACAACCATTCGGGTTAGCACAGAAACACGAAACACCCTAAATTCGCTAGCAAAGAAAAAAGGTATCTCCGTGCAGGATGCCGCTCGAGAAGCTGTGGAAACCTACCGTCGTCAGCAATTGCTCGAGGTTGCTAACGCTGCCTACGCCAAATTGCGTAGCAACCCAAAAGACGCTAAAGCGTTTGATGATGAAACAAAACTTTGGGACGCGACGCTGGCAGACGGTTTAACTGAAAAATGAAAATCCAACCTGCGCGTGGTGAGATTTGGACAGTTGACCTTGACCCTGTGCGTGGTCGTGAACAAGCGGGGAAACGTCCTGCTTTAGTTTTGTCCACAAACGCCTTTAATCACGGGCCTTCTGGTCTCATTTACATTGTGCCAATAACCAAAACAGATAGGGGGATACCTTTTCATATTTTGGTGGAACCACCTGAAGGCGGCGTTAAGACCAATAGTTTTATTTTGTGTGACCGTGTGCGCTCGGTGAGTGTGGAGCGGTTTTCGGGAAAGGCTTGGGGCAGAGTTAATAAAGAAACAATAGCGCAGGTTGAAGATGCGGTGAGGGTGTTGCTCGAGTTATAGACTCGAACTCATCAATTTTCTTATTCTCTAAACCTTATATTATCAGTTATAGATTGAGGTGCCATATCTTGGATTGTAGAAATGGATATAACAGATGATTTAGGAAGAGTAAAACGCTTAATTTCACTTTGAAAATATATTTCAGTACCAAGGCGTGATAGAATTTCCAGTCTACAACTTGCTATCTCAACTGATTGACCAGAATCATCAGGAGTGTTTTTCTTATTTAGATTACAAGCATTACTGAAGATATTCAAACCTTTGAGAATTTTGATGCCCTCCTGATTGACTACTACTTCATTTGTTTTGCAATTCGCACTCACTAAGTTAAAAGAACTAATCAAATTACGGGCTATTTGATTAGGAGAGGAAAGCATTAGAAAAGAAAAAAGTGCTAGCCCACATAGGAAAGCGTAAAGTGTGTTTTGGAAATGTAGACCCCTCTGAATGATATAGCCAATAGCTGCATTTATTATTCCTGCCAAAATAATATAAGATGCGATCGTCCAAACATCCACCCAAGAACTATTATCTCCTTGAGGAACTAAAGACAAAATGATGAAAGATATAGTGATTAAACCAGCAAGGATAGACATTAGTAGCATTGTTGAATGGTAAATAGCAGGATTTGGCGAATCATAAAAAAATGTCCATGTAAAAACAAATGCTATTAGGCATCCAAACATTGCACAGGTAAGAAATAAAAGTCCACCCCAAATATTATTCTCAGTATTTTGCTCAGGGCTTATAAAAGTCGTATTTCTATTGCACGGATTCGATTCTGCATAACTTGAGGTTACACCAGATGCTGTTACCTGTTTCAACTGTTTGCTGGAACTTAAAGCTATGACATATCCATAAGAAAACAAAAAACTTAAAAATACCAATATCCAAACTATTGGAAGCATCCAAAAGTCAAATCTCCTGCTAACTTCTTTGCGTTCTTCGTCAGAGTATTTTACAATTTTCGGGTCTCGTAGAAAAATCCCCCAAATTATTCCAGGCAGACTGAGAAATAATATTAAGAAAATGGCAAACCTTATGCTTGTTAAAGCGAGAACTATCAAAATAGCAAAAAGCGAGCCTAAAGTATTTACCTCTGGTAAATAACCAATCGAAAAATAGTGTCCTATTAGAGGTATACTGCCACACACTAAAAACAATGTCCAAAACAGACCTCTGAGTTTATTAAGTTTTTCTACAACTTCCACAACCTCATCAAGAAAGTAGAATGGCTTTTTTGCCTTTCCTTCTTTCTGTATATTGGTTTTTGAACTCTCAGTCTCTTCTGGTTTTTGCTCTTGATTTTTCAATCTGTCACCGCCCCCTTAGAAGCCGTACTCACCAACTTGGCATACTTAGCAAGCACCCCCGTCTTGTACTTAATCGCAGGAGCCTTCCACGCCGCCTTGCGCTTGGCAAGTTCTTCATCAGACACGTTCACCTGAATCAGATTCGCTTCAGCATCAATGGTGATGCTGTCACCTTCATGAATCAGCGCAATCGGGCCACCCACCTGCGCTTCAGGTGCAACGTGACCTACCACGAGCCCATACGTGCCACCCGAAAAACGCCCATCAGTAATAAGCCCTACGCTGTCACCCAAACCTTTGCCGATAATGGCAGAAGTTGGTGAGAGCATTTCGCGCATTCCTGGGCCGCCTTGTGGGCCTTCATAGCGAATCACCAGCACGTCACCCGCTTTGATTTTATCGTCCATGATGGCCGCCATTGATGCTTCTTCGGTGTCAAAAACTCTTGCAGGCCCAGTGATTTTGGTTTGTTTAAGACCCGTAATTTTTGCCACGCAACCTTCAGGTGAAAGATTGCCTTTGAGAATCGCTAAATGCGCGTGGTCGTAAATGGGTTTGTTCATCGGCACGATGACATCTTGGTCTGCCCTTGGCTGGCTCGGAATATCTTTGAGGTTTTCTGCAATCGTTTTGCCTGTAACCGTGATGCAGTCACCGTGTAGTAAACCAGCGTCCAGCAGCATCTTCATGATTTGCGGAATGCCACCAGCTTTGTGCAAATCTGTCGCCACATATTTACCGCTAGGTTTGAGGTCGGCGATAATCGGCACGCGGCGGCGAATGGTTTCAAAGTCATCAATGCTTAGTGGCACTTCGGCAGCGTGCGCGAGGGCCAGGAGGTGCAAGACAGCGTTCGTCGAACCACCCACCGCCATACACACGGTGATGCCGTTTTCAAATGCCTTGCGCGTCATAATGTCTCTGGGCTTCACATCTTTTTTGACAAGCTCCAACAACGCCTTACCACTCGCTGCGGTGCTCTCGGCTTTTTCTGCGTCTTCGGCGGCCATCGTGGATGAATAGGGGAGACTCATGCCCATTGCTTCAAAAATACTGGACATGGTGTTTGCGGTGAACATGCCGCCACACGAGCCGTTGCCTGGGCAGGCATTGCGTTCGATAGCCTGGAAGGTATCCAACGGAATTTTTCCTGCGCTGTAGGCACCCACCGCTTCAAAGACACTGACAATCGTTAAGTCTTTGCCGTCGTGGTGACCTGGTTTAATCGTGCCACCGTACACAAACACACTCGGAATGTTGAGGCGGGCAATACCGATGAGTGCGCCAGGCATGTTTTTATCGCAACCGCCAATCGCCAGGAGTCCGTCGAGCGAGTGACCACGACACACGGCTTCAATCGAATCGGCAATAATTTCGCGGCTTACCAGGCTGCATTTCATGCCTTCGGTTCCCATTGATATACCGTCTGTGACGGTGATAGTGCCAAAGGTTTGCGGCATTCCGCCTGCGGCTGAAATCGCTGCTACTGCTTCATCCGC
>JBOFGY010000197.1:0-3248 GCA_051649365.1 Trueperaceae bacterium | reverse complement strand
TCCTTGTCCTGTGGCATGAGGAATCAAGGGTTCCCATATTCGCCATGCGTATCTTTTAAGTCGCTCGGATACCGTTTCATTTCAGCCTCCGCAGCGCATTCTAGCGTCTGGCAGCCTTTTTCAACAGCCTCTTAGAAGCCCAAACTATACCCTTTGATAAAATGTACAGTTGTAGGATAGGCTCTTAAACGGTGACACCAAGCTGGCACAAAAATAAATACAGCCATACCGAGCGCGAGAAAAAGTTCTTGCTAACAAGCCCCTTTCGAACAACCTGGGGGCTTGTCGCATTATTACAGATTGCTACTTTTTAGAAACACGCTTGCGACTTAGGAAAGTTTGTAATGAAGCAGGACAAATCCTCAAGTTAAAGCTCACGCAAAAATTTCCGCAACTGGAAGCTTAGCAGGAGGAACGAACTATCACGATTATGTATTTGAATCCAGCAGAGTATGCCATATTAGCAACTTTGCCAGATCACCCGTTACAAAAACGACGCTACCGGTATCAGGGTGCAGACTAGCTTTAGACTATAAATGTTTTTGAAGAAACATTCTAGGATAATGTTGGCAGAAATTGAATACACCCAACTCGAACCCGGCTTGCCAGACTTTGCCGTCCAGTATGTTACAGCTCAACCGTTCTTTCAGGGTGGAAACTTAGCTCTACTCTCGAGAACACAATTTTTAGAAAAGTTTCAAATTTGCAAATTGACTCACGCACTCACTTAAAAAAACACTCTGTTAAGAAACAACTGCTACACGCTCAGGTAAATGTTTTGTGGCCCAAAGGTGAATAGCATCTACCACATCTTGCAAACCACGTCCAGAGGTCGTGAGGCTGTAGCTACTCTTGGGAGGCATGAGCGCCTCCACTTTTTTACTGACAAGGCCAAGCTGCTCGAGCCTATCTAACCTTTGCGCTAAAGTCGTCGGATTACAGCCACCAATGTCGCGCCCGAGTTCATTAAAACCTTTAGGGCCATCGAGCAACGCACGAACAATTAACAATACCCACTTTTCTTGAAGAATTTGAATCGCATCGTGTGCAGGGCAGTTAAGGTCTTTCATACGAGAGCTCCTAAGAGAAAGCTTAAGTATAAAAAGTATAGCACGCAGCAAGGAGGAGGCTTTGTAGCGTCCTACATAACCTAATTTGCCTCGAGCCAAGCCCAATGATTTGCATTGATTTGAGTGTGAGAAGCTTTATAAGCCTCGAGATGATAATAACGTACTAAATCGTTTGGCGTGATGGCCTCAGGCTCCTTCAAAAAACCAAGTGAAAATGCTAGCAACCCGATGAGGCGTTCTGGTTTTACTCCTTCATCTCGTAAAACTGAAAGCGTGAGTGAACCTCTGCGTTTGGACATACGTGAGCCCGTTTCATCTAAGAGAAGGGGAACGTGCGCGAAGGTAGGAGGTGTTACACCAAAGGCTTCATAAAGTAAAAGCTGCACCGCTGTGCTTTGTAATAAATCTTCACCGCGCACAACTTCTGTAATATTCATCGCTATATCATCTACGACAACTGCAAGTTGATAGGCCCATTCGCCATCGGCACGTTTAACAACAAAGTCTCCAAGGTCGTGCAGCGTGCGAAAAATGTGATGACCCAAGATGGCATCCTCGAGATCTACCCTTTTTTCGGGTACACGGAAACGCAAACTTGGCGTTTTACCTTCACGCTTTTTTTCCTCTCGCAGTTGTAGGTTAAGTTGCCGTTCTTTTTCACCATAAGCCATCATGGAGTCGTGTGGTGCAGAGGCCATATCTTGCAAATCTTTGCGCGATAAATAACAGTCAAACAAGTAGCCCTGGTTGTACAAGCTCTCGAGAGCCCCTTGATACAACTCGAATCGCTGACTTTGCACATAAGGTGCATACCTTCCACCCACATCTGGTCCTTCGTCCCAATCTAGACCCAGCCAGTGCAGTTCTTCGAGATTCGCTTTGATAAACTCTGACTTACTGCGCTGCGAATCTAAATCTTCGACGCGCAACACAAATTCACCTCCCTGACTTCGTGTGTGAAGCCAGGCCGCCAAGGCTGTCCTCGCATTGCCAAGATGTAAAAAGCCTGTCGGAGATGGTGCGTAACGTCCTCGAGTCATCGTTAAAGTTTACGATATGCACGATTACCTTTCTCAGTGTAATTAAATAACTATTCGTTAATCTAAAGCATGAGTGCTCGAGCAAGCTTGGTGTTTATTTTGATTTTACTTTCCGCTTGTGCGCCGCGCGTTACCGCACCGCAACCAACAACTTCCAAACCACCAATGACCTCCAAACCACAAGCACCAAGCACGGCACGTCCAGCCGAAATACCCACACCCCAAAAATCTGCAAACAGTGCAACGTCAGGTTGCGATAAATCACCACCTGGCGCACCACTAGCCAGCGTTAATGTGAGTGGGCTCGAGCGTTCGTTTATCACATATATTCCCGCCAACTATGACGCTAAAAAATCGTATCCACTCATTGTCGCCTTTCACGGACGTAGCAGTCCGAATACAGAAGTGCGAAACTATTTTGGGCTCGAGTCTGCTCTGCCCGAAAGCATCATCGTGTATCCAAGTGGCTTAAGAAGTGGTGGTGGGTTCACCTGGGCGAATGAAGGCGATGATGGCAGCAACCTCAGAGACTACGCCCTTTTTGACGAACTCGTGCGTGTTACTTCTTACTATTACTGCGTTAACCCGAGCCGTGTATTTGTCGTAGGTCATTCACTTGGGGCCTATTTCGCGAACAGTGTTGCCTGTGCCAAAGCAGGTGTCGTGCGTGCGGTTGCATCCTTGGCAGGTGGCATACAAACCTCGCAGTGTCGCGCTCCTGTTGCATCCCTCCTGTTTCACAATCCGAGTGACACACTGGTCGCTATTTCAGAAGGCGAAAAAGCTCTTAACACGTTTATTGCTACCAGCAGTGTGGCACGCCAAGGTGCACCAGCAGGTGGCGTACTCGCTGAGTTTAACTGTACTTGGTATGGGGGTAATTATCCTGCTGTGTGGTGTCCGCATAGCTTTAGCACGAATTATGATGGCAGCTATTATCCACACACTTGGCCAGATAAAACGGCTGAGGCGATTGCATATTTTTTTAATAGTTTGCCTTAGAGCGTGTTATGCACTTTAGGTGCTGCCCATCAGGTCAGTGAAGCGTTTAAGTAGGACAATGGCAAAGGCTAAAAAATGTAGACCAGCCAAGGTTTTTGGCAAACGTTCATAGTCACGAGCAAGTCTGCGAAAGCGA
>JBOFGY010000196.1:0-2255 GCA_051649365.1 Trueperaceae bacterium | reverse complement strand
CAGCGAAACGAGAAGCGGCGTAGCCGCAGGAAAAATAGCGGTTAGGCTAGAAGCCACCCCCAGTGATTGCGCCAGCATCACAGAGCCCATGCCCCCACCCATGAGAAGCGCACCCACTTTGGTTGCACTCAACCATTCTGCCCTTGTTGGTGATGGGGCTCCGCGAAGTTTCAACACGAGAAATAACACACCACCCGCCAACACAAAACGAACACCACCTGCCATAAAGGGTGGAACATCCGCAACCACATAGCGAATCGCAAAATAAGTCGAACCCCAAATAAGATAAAGTGCAATAAGGGAAAAAGGAATAAGCCAGCGTTCAGATGCTGAGGCGGGAAGTGTTGATTGCATAAAAGTTCAGGAGGAAGGAGAAAGCTTTTTATCCCTCTTATCTCCTTCCTTTTTCCTCCTTAAAATTAGATGCCAAAATGGTATGCGTAAAATTCCGTTTCTCGCTGCCAACCCAATTTTTCGTAAAGCGTTTGTGCTGCTACATTTGTGATAGCTGTCTCGAGTTGTAAACCTTTTGCACCTGTTTCTTTAGCGTGATTCACAGCAGCAGTAATCAGAGCTTCCGCAACACCTTTGCGCCGACCTTCGGGAGCAACAAATAAATCATTCAAAATCCAGAGTCGCTTCATTAAGACAGAAGAGAAGCTAGGATAAAGCTGTGTAAAACCAAGCCCTGTCATGTTTTCTGTTGCCAGAAAAATGACAGACTCACTTTTCGTCAAACGCTCGCTTAAAAAAGTTTTAGCAGCTCCAACATCACTCTGTTGTTTGTAAAATTGGCGATACGCATCGAAGAGTGGCGCAAGAAGCTCTCGTTGCTCAGATGTGACCCGTTGAATGTTCATAAGGATGCCAATACATTTTGTGTAGAGACCACTGTACAAAACTCTTCATGCAAACTTGCCAAATTCACATGGTGAACTTCGTCAGGGGGAATAGTTTGACCGTCAAAGGTTTTCTTAGCGAAAGTCGCACAGGCATCTCCCACCAGAAAAACCTCAAAACCGAGATTACCCGCCATGCGTGTCGATGTCGACACGCAGTGGTCTGTTGTTAAGCCTGCAATAACAAGTGTGTCAAAACCACGCTCACGCAAATAGTTTTCCAAATTCGTACCAATAAAGGCACTATTGACCGTTTTGCTAAAGATAGGTTCACCACTTCGTGGTAAACCTTCAGGCTTAAACGTATTGCCGGAACTATCAAGCCTGAGAGGTGAACCTTCTTCAACCGAATCGTGTTTGACATGAATGACAGGACGTTTTTTAGCCCGCCAAGTCTCGAGCAACCTTGCTATATTTTTTTCTGCCCCTGGGTTATTGCGCTCTCCCCAATGCGGATCGTCAAAACCTTTTTGTACGTCTATCAAAATCAACGCTGCCTTTTCCATCATTGCCTTCAACTCTCAGCTAACTTTATAATCTTTAGTGTAAATACAATTCTAATTTTATATCAATACTTATAATTCTACACTATGAGCATTCAATTTGTCTATATCAGATTCGTAGATATGTTATGGTGTCGAATATGATTCAGTTTGATATTGTTGACAAAGCCATTTTGTGGCAACTGCAAGAAGACAGCCGAATTCCCTATGCTGACTTGGCGAATAAGGTTGGCTTATCTGTAGGTGCAGTCCACGAGCGCGTGAAAAAGCTTGAGCGCAAAGGCGTTATAAAGCGTTACCGTATAGAGGTGGACCCCGAAGCGATAGGCTTAAAACTAACTGCGTTTGTTGCAGTGCAACTCGAGTCAAGTAGCACTTGCCGCACACTTTTGCCTGAATTTAAGACCTTCCCTGAAATTATTGAGGTGCATAGTGTAGCTGGTGAAATTGATGTCATTCTGAAAGTGCATACCGAAGATACAAAAACGCTCGAGGACCTGCTTTACCGAATTAAAACTATTAAAGGCATTTCACGTATGACCACGCGCGTCGTGCTGTCGACCGAGCTAGAAGGTAAACCGCTCGAGGCTAGATAAAGGTTCAGGGTTTGGGGCGAACAATTCAAGCTCTACCGCTCCTTACCCAGTTCTGTCAAATGTGCAACCGTGTGAAACCCTGCGATACCTAAGGTTCTTTTACCGTCGTAGAACTAACAGCTTGAGTTTAGAGTTGCTAAGCCATAAAAGCACCACCCACCCACGAGGGAACAGTAAAAGTGGAAGTATGAAAAGTCAAGTTGCAAGTTGAAGATAGCAGAGTTTACAAGGTTTGAGACGTTTGGGAGTTTTTCTGA
>JBOFGY010000195.1:0-9583 GCA_051649365.1 Trueperaceae bacterium | reverse complement strand
CATGATGAATCCTATGGCCAATAGCTTTTTCATACGACCTCCCTTGAAGTGAAGGGGTAGGGGGGGTTGGGGTTTAGGGTTTAGGGTTTGGAGGTTTTGACTTTACCCCAAACCCCAGACCCCAAACCCTAAACCCTGCCTCTCCCTGTTGCTTCCCTAGAAAAAATCTCCCTGCGTCCAAATATCCCTTGTGGTCTAAAAATCATAATCACAATGAGCATGAGTGCAACAAGGAGCTGTGACATGCCAAATAACCTGCCGCTTTCCAAAAAGCGCAACCCTTCTGGAATGAGGAAGAGTATAGCAGCACCGATGACCGAGCCTGAAATACTGCCAAGCCCACCAATGACAAGCATGGCGACAACGAGAAATGTAATGTTGTAGGAAAAAACGTGCGGGCTAATCACACGCACCAAGTGCGCCCAGAGTCCACCAACCACACCCGCCATCGCTGCGGAAATAACAAACGCGAGCAGACGGTATTTTGCTGTGGGAATACCTGTTGCTTCGGCAGCAATATCATCCTGACGAAGCGCACTTAGTGCCAAGCCAAAACTCGAGCCCTTAAAGCGCGCCACAACATAAATAAAAAACACTGTGACACCCCAGACCCAAAACACATTGGTGTAAACAGGAATGCTGTTAATACCTCTGGGGCCCCTTGTTAAAGCAGTCATATTCAGGGCGAGTGTTTCAACAATCACGAGCAAGGCTAATGTACCCACAGACAAATAATGACCGCGCAAGCGCAAAAGTGGAAAGCCAATCAGCACCGCAACAAGCATGGCAACCAGCGCACCTGCAATCAGGGCGACAGGAAACGGCAAAACAAGTTGCTGAAACCACTCGGGCAACTGGCTAAAGGCTGAAGCGCGTTTCTCGAGCGGCAATGTCAGTAAGGCACTCGTATACGCACCCAAAGCCATAAACGCCGCGTGACCGAGTGAAAAAATATCCGTAAGACCATTAACGAGATTCAAGCTAACTGAGAGTGCAATGTATAAACCCAAATACATAAACAGCCTAAGCGCGTAACCATTCCAGGATGCGTCTGCCCAAAAACACACTATAAAAAGTGCTGTCAACGCAATAACCCAGAGAAGACTTCTGTTCATGCGCGTCGTCCTTTTGCCTGTCCTAAAATCCCCTGCGGACGCACGAGCAGCACGATAAACAAAAGCCCAAATACGAACACGTCGCGGTAACCACTAAACGACGGTGGCAAAAACCCCACAAAGAAAACTTCTGCCAAACCTAAAACGTAGCCACCCACAAACGCCCCAGGAATCGAACCAATGCCGCCAATCACCGCAGCCACAAAGCCTTTGAGCCCTGGTAAAAAGCCCATCGTCGGGTCAACCTGTCCGTACTTCCAGCCCCACAACACACCCGCTACACCCGCAAGCAATGAACCAATAAAAAATGCTAACGCAATCGGACGCGAAGGATTGATGCCCATGAGCACAGAAGTCTGCAAATTTTCTGAGACAGCGCGCATGGCAATACCTGTGCGCGAGGTGCGCGTAAACCAGGTGAGTAGCAGCACTGAGAGTAAAGCAATCACGAAGATAGCCATATCTGCACCACGCACTTTCAATGTACCGATGCTGTAAAGCTGTGACAAAAACGCCACCGTTTCAAACCGTCTTGGCTGCGCGGTAAGTGCCATGACCGTGCCCGTTTGAAGGATGCTCGAGACCGCAAACGAGGTAATCAGCAAATTCACTTCAGGCGCACCCCGTAACGGACGGTAAGCAATGCGTTCAAAAATCAACCCAAGTAAGCCTGCAAACAAAGCAACAGCCACAAATAAAATCAATGGTGATTTTACCAAAAATGCCAAAAGCGTCACGCCACTCATGGCTGCAACCATCATCAGGTCACCGTGGGCAAAGTTAATCAGGCGCAAAATACCGTACACCATGCTGAGCCCAACTGCTACAAGCGCGTAAAGACTGCCTATGGCTAGCCCGTTGACGAGTTGTTGAAGGGTGTACTCGAGGTTCACAGCATCCATCCTCTACGAACACTTTTGCATTTACCAACGCAAATGGTGTCCTGAACGTCGTTCATTGCACATTGCACACTGCCGATGGCTAGCCCGTTAATGAGGTGTTGAAAGATGTACTCAAAATTCACGACTTCAATCCTTTACAAACAATATGGTGTTGTAGGGTGGGCAACGCTTCGCTCAAACTTCGTGGTTGCACCGCACTGCGTAGCACACCCGCACCACTGCGAATGGTGTCATTAACTTCATTGATTGTAAGTCGCACATTTTGGTGGGCAGGTGCCCACCCTACGGTGTGGCAGCAAAACAGACAATTAGCTTGTTTCATACTCCAACTCCGAGATAAGCCTTACCAACACTTTCATTCTTCGCAATCTCACTGGCAACACCGTGTGTTTCTAACTCACCTGTTTTAAGCACATATGCGTAAGACGCAACCTGCAAGGCGAGCCGCGCGTTTTGCTCTACAACCAAAACGGACACACCCGCTTGGTGTACTTGGCGAATCGTTCTGAAAATTTCCTGCGAGACAATCGGAGCCAAGCCAAGTGAGGGCTCATCGAGCAGTAACAGTTTTGGACGCGACACCAACGCTCTTGCCAACGCCAACATCTGCTGTTCGCCACCAGATAAACTCCCTGCAAGCTGTGTGTAACGTTCGCGCAGGCGCGGGAAAAGGTTGAGGGCAAACTCGAGCCGCTCGGGTATCTCTTTACTCGGCAACAAATACGCGCCCATCTGTAAATTCTCTCTAACAGTGAGTCCTGCAAACATCCCGCGACCTTCAGGAACATGCGCGACACCCAGCGCAGTAATCTCATAGGGTTTGAGCGTTGCGATGTCTTTATCCCAAAGTTTGATGGTTCCCTTGACAGGTTTCACCAAACCAGAAATTGCTTTGAGAAGCGTGCTTTTCCCTGCGCCGTTCGCACCGAGCAAAACGGTGATTTGTCCTGCTGCAACAGAAAGGCTCACACCTTTTAACGCACGGATGCCGCCATAGGAAACCTCGAGGTTGTTTATCTCGAGGGCGTTCACATTAAACCCCAGAAGCTATTTTTTAGAACAACATTAACGGCTTTTACAATGATTTCACGTAGGGGCGAGGGGCCCCTCGCCCCTACGGTGTGATTTGAAATAAACGTCGTTGATGGCAAAAACAAAAACATCGTCATACCACGACCTCTTCACCCAAATACGCTTCAATCACCAATTTATTTTTCACGACTTCTTGTGGTTTACCTTCTGCGACAAGTTCACCATAGTGCATCACCTGAATCCGCTCACACAGTCCTGTCAGGAAAGCAATATTGTGGTCAATCACGAAAAGCGTCAGACCTTCATCGCGCAATTTTCTAAGCAGGGCAGCTAAATCGCGCTGTTCCTCTTGCACCATGCCCGCCGCAGGTTCATCAAGCAGTAAGAGCTTTGGGTTGGTTGCCAGGGCACGGGCAATCTCGAGCCTTCTTTGTTTCCCATACGGCAATTTACTTGCTTCCATCATGGCATCTTGCCCCAAACCAACTTTATCCAGTAATGACAGCGCAACTTCCTTCATCGCTTCGTTGCCCTTAGTGAACCTTGGTGATGGGAATAAAACATCGAGAATGGTGTACGCCCCGCGCATGAGCAAGCCTGTCATCACATTGTCCAGCACGCTCATCTCTTTGAACAGCCGCAAGTTTTGAAAAGTTCTGGCTAAGCCTAAACGAGCGACTTGGTGCGAGACGAGACCCGTTAAACGTTTACCGTCAAACTGCACGAAACCGCGTGTGGGGGTCTCGAGCCCAGAAAGCATATTGAGCACGGTTGTTTTGCCTGCACCATTTGGCCCCATGAGCCCTAGAATTTCCTGCTTTGCCAGTGACACTTTGTAGCTCTTTACGGCCATGAGCCCCCCAAAAACTTTTGAGAGTGGTTCTGGTGTAACGAGCATGAACATAGCGTGTCCTTTGAACAACAGATTTTTTTACTGAGACTAATTTTCCAATGCCACTGATCGTGACCTTTATTTGTGTGCAGCGAACGGCAAATAAATTAGAGAGAAAGTATCATAGTGTTCACTCAACTGTCAACAAAAGAGAAAAGTTTTCACTAAATCTACCCTTTGTGGGTTGACACTGACCCAAAGCGTACTGATAATATCAAGCATTCTTTTATGACACTTGATGCCCTCGACCACCAACTGCTGCGCCTCGTCCAAGAGGATGCAGAGATGAGTCACGCAAGTTTGGCGGAAGCTGTTGGGCTCTCCATCACAGGTGTCCACAAACGTTTGAAGCGGCTACGTCAGGAAGGGTTTATCAAAAAAGTGGTTGCTGTTTTAGACAGAAATAAATTAGGTTTTGACCTGACCTGTTTTCTCAAGGTAAAGTTTAAGAATAACCTCACGGGGCCAAATCTTCCCAAATTGCGAAAGGCGATTAAAGGTTTAGCCGAGGTGCTCGAGTGTTACACCCTCACAGGCACAGACGATGCCATTCTTAAAATCACTGTGTCCGACCACATCGCTTTGCGCGAATTTTTAACACGCTTTTCAGAGAGTCAGAACGTCATTGACCGCGTAGAAACCTGTATTGTATTAGAAGAAATCAAAGAAGGTGCGCCCTTACCGTTATGAATAAACTTCCCGTTTTAGTTTTAACACCTCACAGCTCTGGCAATGTTCCCGCAGACATTCTTGCAGAGATGTTAGGCGATAATGTTTTTTCTCAAGAGGCAAGAGCGAAAAGACTCGAGTGGCTCTTTCTCGAGGGCGACCAATACACCGACCTTATCTATCATGCACCAGAAGCATATAATCTTCACGCGCAGGCAACGAGATTTGTCGTTGACCTTAACCGCAAGCGTGACGAAGATGGTGAAAACGGAGTTATCAAACTAACCGACTTTGAGAAGCGTCCGCTCTATCCAGCAGGCTTTGAACTGACATCACAAAAACGCGAAGAACGCTTGCGCCGTTACTTCGACACTTTTCACGCCGAAGTAGAGGCAACGCTGGCAGCAAACGATATTCGCCTTATCATTGATGGTCACTCGATGCAGCCGCACGGCCCCAAAATAAGCCCGACTCCAGGCGTGCCACGTCCTGCTATTACCCTCATGACGAGTAGTGATGAAAACGGTCAACCGCTTAGCGCAGGTGAACACTCGAGCATTTCACCTGAGCAAACAAGCGTCGTGATGACGTTGCTCGAGAAACACTTCATGCCAATCATCACAGAGTCAAAAACTGTTCCACACGAAATCGCACTCAACAAACCCTGGTCACACGACGAAATCAGCTACCACTACAGCGACCCGCAGCGTAAAACCCTAAAAGGCAAAAACGCTGTACCCGCCTTTGGTATAGAATTTAATCACGCACTTTATCTTATCTACCAAGACGGCAAAGAACTACCCAACGAGCCAGTTATTAAACAGTTAAACACAGCATTTCAAAACTTTTTACGAGAGGTGGTAGAAATGGTGAAAAGTTAAAGGTTAAAAGTTAAAGGTTAAAATCTACAACCTTCAATCTTCAACCTTGAACCTTCAACCGCTTTTTATGATTCAAGATCTAAAACGCGCTGGTGTGGAGTACGTGCGAATCCTGTGGTGTGATAACGCTAATATTATTCGCGCGAAAGCCGCAAATGTAAATCTCCTTCGAGATGGTTTTGACGGTGTGAATATGACTGTTGCACAGATGGCCTTACCCGTTATGTTTGATGCCGTCGCACCGGACAGTGGGCTTGGCCCGGTGGGTGAAGTAAAACTCGAGCCCGACTGGTCTACCCTAAAAATCTTGCCCTACGCGAACGGTCATGCCCAGGTGATTGCCAATATCGTTGATAGCGACAAACCCTGGTCACACTGCCCCAGAGATTTTTTGCGAAAACAAATCAACCGCCTGCGTGAACACGATATAGAAATAAAAGCAGCCTTTGAAAACGAGTTTTTCCTCCTGCGTAAATATGGCGACAGTTACGAAAGTGCTGACAGAACCGTCTACGCCATGACCAGCAGCATGAACGAACACCGTGAATTTATTTTGGAGTTTTCGCACGCACTCGAGTCTCAAGGTTTACAACCCGAATATTACTACCCTGAGTCTGGCCCAGGACAGCAGGAACTCACCATTCGCTACAGCGACGCACTAGGCAGTGCAGACAATCAAATCGTCTTTAGAGAAACCGCCAAAGGCGTGGCGAGCAAATACGGACTCGTAGCAAGTTTCTTACCCAAACTCTACGAAAACGCCGCAGGCAGTGGTTGTCACATCAATTTAAGCCTGTGGCAAGAAGACAAAAATATCACGGGCAACGCAAAAGATAAAACAGGTCTTTCAGAAACAGGTAAACACTTTATCGCTGGCGTGTTACATCACCTGAGCGCACTCACCGCGCTTACACTCTCCACAAAAAATTCTTTCCGCCGCATTCGCCCGCACTTCTGGGCAGGTGCCTTTACTGCCTGGGGTTATGATAACCGTGAAGCGGCAATTCGTGTCTCGAGAAAAAACGGTGCCGCCACCCGCTTTGAACTCAAAGCCGCAGACGCAAGCTCGAATCCCTACCTGGCACTGGGCAGTATGTTAGCCGCAGGTCTCAGTGGCATACAGGAAAAACTCGAGCTACCCAATGAAGTCAAGGTTGACCCAGCACTGATGAGCGGCGCAGAAAAGAAAACAAACCACGTTCACGCTCTACCCGCAAATCTGGGCGAAGCGTTAGCTGCACTAGAGAAAAATAAAATCCTGCTTGGCGCATTGGGTAGCGAAAGAAGCAAGGCATATTTAGCCGTTAAGAAAATGGAATGGGAAACGCTAAAGGACACAACGCTCGAGGATGAAGTGAAGATGCTCGCGGAGAGGTACTAAACAGGTGAAAGGTTAAAAGTTAAAGGTTAAAAGTTAAAAGTCTTTCAACCTTCCTACCTTGCACCTTCAACCTTCAACCATTTTTTAGGAGCAACATGGATTTACAACACATTCCAATTTACGACCACCACGCCCACGCTTTGTATTACGAAACTATCTGGCGCGCTGAAAAGATTGAGCCGTATTTTACTGAAGCCTATGACCCCGTGATTTTAGAAACGTTTGTAAAGGATAATCTCTATTTTCGGCGCAGTATGCGTGACTTGGCAGCGTTTTATGGCTGTGATGCAACGACTGAAGCAGTGCTGGAAGCGCGGCAAACATGGAACTATCAGGAGTTGTGCCAAAAGATGTTCAAAGCTGCAAATATCTCGCACTGGCTGATTGATGACGGGATTTGGGCAGATAAACTTATGAGCGTGGCAGAAAGCCAGGTACATGTCGGTGTGCCAACCTACCGAGTGGCGAGGCTCGAGTCTGAACTAGCCAAACTGCTACCAAACTTTGACAGTCCAGAAAAACTTTTGAAAGCCTTTACTGAGCATCTGTATAATCTCGCACCAAGCGTCGTGTCATTTAAGAGCATCATCGCTTACCGCACTGGCCTGGATATTACACACCACCACCCGAGCACACTCGAGCGCACCTTCTCCGAACTTAAAAATCAGGCGAAGACAGGCCCTGTAAAAATTGTCAATAAACCCTTGCTCGATGAAGCACTGTGGTGTGGGCTCGAGGTTGCTTCGCAAACCAACAAACCCATTCAGTTCCATACAGGCTACGGCGACCCCGACTTAAATTTGCGCTTAGCAAATCCTTTACACTTGCGCTCGATTTTTGAAACGCCTTCGCTTAAAAATGTCAACGTCGTGATGCTGCACTGTTACCCGTTTGTTAAAGAGGCAGGGTATTTAGCTAGCGTTTATGCTGGTGCCTATCTCGATATTGGCTTGACAATTCCTTACACCAGTGTCCACGCCATGAAACATGCGCTCCACGAAGCGTTGCACCTCTCCCCTATTACAAAAGTTTTATTTTCTACGGACGCGCAGCGCACGCCTGAGATTTTTTATCTCGCTGCCAAGTGGGGGCGCAAGGTAATGGGTGACGTGCTCGAGGAAACTGTTGTGAACGGTGACTTAACCGCAAACGAAGCACAGTGGGCGGCTGAGCGAATTTTGCAAAAGAACTCGGCTGAGCTTTATAGGGTCAATAGGTCACAATAACTGTAAAGCCAGTTTTTTTCCACTTTCGTCATGCCGACTGAAGCGTTTTTCTTGTCCTACCAAGCAAGTACAATAAGGAAAAGTGAACCTAAACGGAGCGTGACGGAGGCATCTTAATACTGGAAGGTTTAGAATTTACGTAATAGATTTCTCCATTTCGCAAAGCAGTTAAGTTACAACACACACCAAGCTGTTGAACATCCAATTCACCTTTGGGCTTTGCTCCAGTCGAAATGCCCATTAAAGGGAAAAGTCAAGAGGGGAAGGCACACTTGGGGTCATAGGAGGTGTTTTTGGTAACAAGGGTGAAAGCAATACGAAGGAGTTTACGAGCAATGGTAAGCAGAGCCTCAACGTGTTTTTTGCCTTGTTGCTTTAAGGTAAGGTAGTAAGAACGGAAACCAGAATCGTGCATCATAGCTCCCCAAGCTGAACAGTAAAGACGTTTACGCAAATAAGCATTACCTCGCTTGGTGACTTTAGCCTTACCCCGCCATTGCCCACTTTCACGCACCGAGATGTCCAAGCCGATAAAGGCGAGCCATTGTTTGGGATGCTGAGCGTTGGCATCCATAAACTGTGCCAGCAAGGAGGCAACAAAGGCAGAGACACCTGGAATACTCTGTAAGCGTTTTGTTGTGGTCGCCTGGTGTGTTTGTGTCACAACAAGCTGCTCGAGTTCTTGTTCGAGTCGAGCAATTTGACGGTTAAAGAGTTTGAGCGTTTTCAAGAGTTGCTGCTCAGCATCACTCGCCTCAATGCCCAATTGTTTTTGAAAAGAGCGATAATCATTGAACATCGCACTCAAGGCTTGGCGTTGCTTTTCTAGGGAAGCAAGTAAGCCCATCTTCTGCCTTATCTGTATAGCGATTTTATCATTTCTAAAGGTTGCAGGTAGCTTAGGCTCGAGCAACGCCATCCGTGCTAACACCCGTGCATCAGCCTTATCCGTTTTCACTTTGCGGATTTGACCGCCATAGTAAGGCTTGGCTAAAAGTGGATTGATAACTCGTACATCTACAGCCGCTTCGCTTAACCGTAAAGCACCCAAAAGGTGATACCGTCCTGTAGATTCCATGACCACTTTGTACTGACCCGTTGCTGCTTGCAACTTCGCCAAGAGTAACGCAATCCCCGTGTCATCATTCCTGTAGCGTTCGCTTGTCTGAGTGGTTTCATAAACAAATGCCACATCCAGCGTCGCTTTGCTCACATCTATGCCCACTGCGCCTAGCATGGGCTTCGTTACCCTCACATCCTCGCTCATATCTCAACCTCCTGTGGTTAAGTGAACGTTGCTCAGCCGTGTCATATTGGTTAAAGTGGTTCTGGAGACCCTACCCATTTTATGGTGGCTCCGCAACGTATTAGAGGAGTGACGAGTTGCATTTCGTGTGGCTTTTCGCCTTTGACAATTTCGTCGCTCCTCCTCTCTTACGTTTAACCCAGCTTAGATGGAAACTGTGTCTCTCCCTTTATATGACA
>JBOFGY010000194.1:0-7191 GCA_051649365.1 Trueperaceae bacterium | reverse complement strand
AAGACAAACTTGGAATGTCCATAGAATCTGTTGCTTTTTGGGGTGGATTGCTTTCCTTGATTAGTCTAGTCGGTACATTTGCTTCAGGTGTAATTTTGAAGTATTTCCGTGATGCTTCCATAGGCCTATTCTTTGCTTTTGCTTGTTTGGGAAGTAGTGCAGTTGTCGTTTTTGGGTTAGGATTGCCTCAGGCACCAACTTTGATAAGTGCATTACTGATGTTAGCATCAGCGGGTTTGATTCAGGGATTCGTCTTTTCAAGTGTGCCACTTGTGTCAATTGAATCACAAGATGTGGTACGTGCTAATGCTGGCATCAGTCAAATGGGCAACACGGGGGCTTTTTTAGGAGCACCTTTATTTGCTTGGGTGGCAAGCCAATTTGGCTGGGGTGGAGGGGGAATGTACGTGCTCCTTTGTGCGCTTATGGGTTGCATCTGTGCGCTAGGGTTAAAAGGTATATTGGCTAAACCTTACGTCAAAATTTGAAAATTAATGTTAAAAAGAGTTTATGCTTATGCGCTTGCGGATACTACTTGCTATTTAATAGACAAGACTGATAATCTTATCACCTGTGAAAATAGGTGTACTAGGGTGTGGACAGTTAGGGCGCATGTTAGCGTTAGCGGGATATCCTTTAGGAATTAAGTTCAAATTTTTCGATACTGTTTCTGACGCACCTGCCGGGCAACTCACGCCCCTACAAGTTGGGCGATATGACGACGAAGAGGCTTTGCTCGAGTTCACCCAAGGTTTAGATGTCATCACCTACGAATTTGAAAACGTGCCCGTAGAGGCCGTAAAGATTTTAGAAAAGCACGTACCTATCTATCCACCCGCGAAGGCTCTCGAGTATTCCCAAGACCGCCTCACAGAAAAAACCATGTTTCGTGCTTCGGGTGTCCCTGTTCCAGATTTTTATGCAGTCAATACCTTGGGGGATTTGCAAGAGGCTTTATCTCAAACAAAAGATAGGGGAGTTCTCAAAACAAGGCGCATGGGCTACGACGGCAAAGGTCAAGGTATCATTCGTTCAGAGGCGGATAGGGAGAGTGCTTGGCAAGCGTTGCAGGGTCAAGCGTTGATTCTCGAGTCCTTCATGGACTTCGAGCGAGAAGTTTCTATTATTGCCGTGCGTGGGAGGACAGGGGCTAGCAAGTTTTATCCACTCGTTGAAAACTACCATGAGGGTGGCATCTTGCGAAAGAGTATTGCACCTGCTGAGGTTTCACCCCAGTTGCAGGGGCAAGCAGAACACTATGCGAAGCTAGTGATGGAACGGCTCGAGTACGTGGGTGTTCTCGCCATCGAGTTTTTTGTGGTGAACGGGCAACTCGTCGCCAATGAAATGGCTCCAAGAGTGCATAACTCAGGACATTGGACAATTGAAGGTGCCGTAACGAGTCAGTTTGAAAATCACATCCGTGCGGTGGCTGGCTTACCACTTGGTAGCACTGAAATGAGAGGCTCGAGCGTCATGCTCAATCTCATTGGTGTGCAGCCGAAGTTTGAAGATGTTCTTAAAATAGAGAATGTTCACTTGCATTGGTATGGCAAAAGTGTTCGCTCTGGTCGTAAGGTCGGGCATATCACGGTAGCAGGTCAAGACATAAACGAAAAAGCAAGGTTATTAGAGGCAATTATTCAAAACTCGTTTTAGGTTGACTCGCCATAGAAAGCTTTATTGGCGATTTTCCAAGCACCATCAACCTCGAGCAATACAAAATAATCTGTAAACGTCATTGCGCCATGAACACATTGCGCCATGAACACATTGCGCCATGAACAAGGGTTGCTTTTGCCATAGCCGATTTACCAGAAACATCAAGGCTATCTATCGTTCTCGAGCGTGAACTTTCGTCGGGAGCCGGCTGACCCTTAAAGATGGTGCAGTATTCCTCGAGGGTCCACCTTAAAAAGTTAGTTTCTCTAAATCCCTTCAATGTGTGCCGTAGGTAAGAAGGCTTCACGTATGAATCTAGCATCACCTGTTGCATGACCTCTGAAATAAGCCTCGAGTGGAGCGCGAACATTTTCTTGGGACATATTTTTCCCCTTTTCTTAGCTATTTTTATGCAGTGCACTCAAAAACGTATCAGGTTTATAAGGCTTTCCTAACAAACGTGTCAGAGCGAGCGCAAGTTGATGCGACTGAATATCGCGCAGTGAATACGTCTTTGCACCTACGCGCATAGCCTGTTGGCGAAAGGTACTAAGAGCTTGCGGTGAAAAATCAACAATGGTGAGGTGTGGCCCGAGGAGAGTTTCTGGAATCTCGAGCTTTGGATTTACTCTTACAACAATATCCGCGCCTTCAATAAGAGCGGGTACGGTTGGTTCGGCGATAGCTTTAGCAACGGCAACGGTACTTGCAGCCACGCTGGGCAACGTCTTCTCAGCCTCAGGGCGGCTTTCTGCCACGAGAGTGAGCTGTGCTACGCCAAGGCTCGAGAGTTCCCTTGCGACGGCAATGGCTTCGTTGCTCGAGCCTAGCACGACGGCTTTAGCTTCCCGAGCGTCATAGTCATTGGCTTTGAGAAGCGCACCTACCGCGTGACCAACGGCATAATCCCCAAAAAAACCTGCGGGGGTAATGGTGATGGTATCTACCCCCCTCGCTTCTTGTGCGTCTAGGGAACTGCGTTGCATTTGCGAGAAACAGATGTGCTGCTGGGCTTCATCTAGCACGAGTCCACCGGCAAACTCGAGGACGCTCATGCTATCTAATACAGCTTTAAGAGGTTTATTCTGAGGTGTAGCAAAAAAGGAGAAGTCTTTATCACCCATGCTCACGAGGGCTTCCCGAAGTTCGGTTTGTTGACAAAATAGGGCGATAAAACGCATGTGAAGCTAGTATTATGAAAATTTGAAAAAAAAGCAATATTTGATTGTAGGGGCGTACGGCATACACCCTCAATTTTTAGATTAATTAAAGTGTCTGAGAACCAACAATAACGTTCCAATCTCGAAACAAAAATTTCACAAATGCAAATATTGTGAATGGAATCACGAAAAAAATACCTTAGATTCACAGTTTTTCCACAAAGGGTTCAGACTAGCTCGGTAGGATGATTGGACTGGAGCGTGATATCTATGACGACAAAGCAAATGCAGCATTACTGGTTTTTGGTTTACGTGCATTTGCACTTAAGGTTGGCTTTGTTAAGCATAGAGCTTCCTGAAAATGACGAGGAAACAGGCAGTGTTTACGAACGTCCCCCTTTCCACTTTGCCACGCATGGTAATTATTGGAAAAATGATGACGAGTAAAACTACCTAGGGAACTTCCATACCTAAAAAGCTTATGCCTAGAACGTCAGTCATACTTAGAACTCAGCTTTATGGGCTAAAGTGGCTGTGGGAGATGCATAGTTGTGAAACAGTCTAAATATTTAGTTTTACTACTTGCCTTAGTTTTTGCCCTTACCGCTTGTCCTGCACCTTTAAGTGATGGGGATGATGACGCATCCACCGAAGAGTCAGCACTAACAGATGATGGCGAAGCAGACAAGGATGAAGACGAGTAACTGTTTGTCTAATCGAGCAATTTGTGCCGCCACCATCATTGTTGTAGCTCGAGGATGGTGATAGAGTAATGCGATGGAACATGCTACCCACCTTGTCATACTTCTCCTTGCTCTAGTTTTGTTTCTCGTTGTTTACTTTACGCAACGACGCAAAGGTAACATAATGCCCATTGAACCACCCATAAGGAGAAATGGCACAACCAAAGATGATTAACGTCTAATGGCTGGGTTCGTCCAGCACAACATCCAATGAAATGAACATCGAGCTTTTGAAGTGACAAACCGCCGAAAGAATGCGCTCGAGCCTTGGTTTTTTGAAAAATCCATGTTATCTTTTAACCATGAAGCCCTATGATCACATGCTTCAGGGTGATGCACTGCGAACGTCTCGTAGTTAGCGGTTTGTTGCGACTATATTCCTAAAATTCGTTACAATCACAAAAGTTAAATGGGTAGTGGTGTGTAGGAAGCAGGATGTGGGTAAAACCAAAAACCCACACCCCACATTCTACTTCCCACACCCTCTCAAGGAGATTTATGCACGTTGTACTACCTGACGGAAAAAAACTCGAGCTACCCCCACAAGCGACTGCGAAGAGTGTTGCGGAAGCGATTGGACCCAGCCTAGCCAAGTTCGCGCTTGGTGCGAAAGTGAATGGAAAACTTTTTGACCTCCTGACTGAAGTGCCTGATGGGGCCGAAGTTAGTATCCTCACTAAAAAAGATGATGACGTGCTTTCACTTATGCGCCACACCTTAGCGCACGTGATGGCGCAGGCAACTATTGATTATTTTGTCTCGAAGGACTTTAAGCGCAGCGACGTAAAAATGGGTATCGGGCCCGTGATTGAAAATGGTTTCTACTATGATTTTGACGTGCCACAAGCTTTGACCCCTGAAGATTTAGAAGCCATTGAAAAACGAATGCGGGAGCTTGTCAATGCAAAGCTTCCGCTTAAGAAATATTCGTTGCCACGTAACGAGGCCCTGCAACGCTACAAAGAAATCGGCGACCCCTACAAAGTGGAACTCATTCAAGATTTGCCGGAAGGAGAGACGCTCACCTTTTATGAGCAGGGCGGTGCAGAAGGGTTCACAGACCTTTGCCGTGGCCCGCACGTACCAAATACAGGTGATATTCCTGTTCACTTCAAACTGATGAGTGTAGCGGGTGCTTACTGGCGCGGTGATTCAACTCGCCCGATGTTGCAGCGTATTTATGGTGCGGCGTTCAAGACCAAAGAAGAACTCGAGCATTACCTGTGGCAGCAAGAAGAAGCCAAACGCCGCGACCACCGCAAACTTGGTAAAGAGATGGATTTGTTTACCCTTAATGATGAAGTGGGTCAGGGGTTGCCACTTTGGTTGCCAAGAGGTGCGTTTATTCGTAAAAAACTTGAAGACTATATGTACGAAAAAGAAGAGGCTTATGGTTATAACTATGTTTATACACCGCACATTGCCAAGGGCAAACTCTACGAGATAAGCGGACACTTACCTTACTACGCGGATTCAATGTACGCACCTATAGATATTGAAGGTGAACTTTATTATCTCAAGCCGATGAACTGCCCACATCACCACATGATTTTTAATGCAAGACCAAAGTCTTACCGTGATTTACCGATTCGCTTTGCGGAATTTGGCACTGTGTACCGCTATGAATTATCGGGCGCATTGTCGGGTCTCTCGAGAGTGCGCGGGATAACCCAAAACGATGCTCACATTTATTGCAGCAGGGCGCAGGCAAAAGATGAATTTATCAGTGTCATTCATCTCTTTAATGAAGTCTACAAAGATTTCGGGATCAGCGATTACTGGTTCCGTTTATCCCTTCCTGATTTTGAAAACAATCCAGAGAAATTTGGCGAACCTGGCCCACAATGGGATGAGGCAATTAAAGCGATTCGTGACGCGCTCGAGGAAACTGGCGCAAGTTATGTTGAAGGTATTGGCGAAGCAAGTTTTTACGGCCCGAAACTAGACGTGCAAGCCAAAACAGTGGTGGGTAAAGAAGAATCTATTGCAACCAATCAGCTCGATTTTATTAGCGCACCAAAGTTCGGTCTCGAGTTCACGAACGAAAAAGGTGAGAAGGAAACACCCGTCATTATCCACCGTGCCATTATGGGTTCCTTTGACCGCTTCTTTGCGTTTTACTTAGAGCATACTGCGGGCGACTTCCCGCTCTGGCTTTCACCTGTACAAGCGATGCTCGTGCCGATTTCTGACCGTCACAACGAGTACGCACAAAAAGTAGCAGCAGAAATGAAAAAGCACAAACTGCGTGTCGAGATTGATGACCGTGGCGAACGCATGAACGCAAAAATTCGTGATGCAGAACTCCAAAAAATTCCTCTTGTTTTAGTGATGGGCGATAAAGAAGCTGAAGCGAACGCGGTTAACATGCGCGAACGTCATGTTAAAGAACAGCGCACGTTAGCTGTTGCAGATTTAATACAAGAGATGACGACCAGAGTTGAGGCGCGAAAGTGATTCTGTGACTAAACTTTCATAGCCATGATAAAAATTCTTAATCTTAAAAAGTCTTCAACCCAGCTTGCTCATGACGAGCAGGCTGGTATTTACGATGTAACTTTTCAAATAAAGAAAGTTAAAGGGATGGCCAAGCTAGTCACTTCAGAAACAATTAAAAAAGGGAGCACCCTTTCTGTGGGTACAGGCTTTGAAAAGATTTCGGAGTTTTCAGTCTATGGCGATGCAGACGCATTGCCAGTGCAGATATCTGCCTTACCTACAGAAGGAGACTTCAAGATTGTTGGTAAAGTGGTTTTTGCGAGTGAAGACGTGCTTTCTGTAGATGTGGACGATTTTGGGTTTACACTCGAGGTTCAGGAGATAAATAATAAGCCGCTTAAGGAAGATCAGATGGTTTCTTTTGTAGTTCATAGTTTGTGGTTTTATGATGAAAACTTTTGAGCTAGAATGAGTCCTGAGTAAGTAGTCAAGAGCTAAACCAAACCTGTCTTCGTCAGTTGAGAACGTTATGAAGTTGTGTTTCAGATACCGACACTCGCCTTCGTAATACTTTCATTAATTTTACGGTTGATAAAGCTAGGCGCAATCCGAGACGCAAGGTGCAACATCTTGATTTGTCCAATACGAATTTCTTCTGTGTTTTTGTCCAGTCCGTCAAGGATTGCCTTGGCAATTTCCTCTACTGAGATTTTGTCCACTTTGACGGTTGCGTTTAAGGGCGTGTCCACTGCGGGTGGCAGAACCTCAAAAACGGTGAGTGCTTTGTCTCGGAGCTGATACCGCAACGTTTGGGTGAAAGTGTGAAGACCTGCTTTGGCGGCGGAATAGATAGGAGCTATGGCAGCAGGGCTATAGATTAGCCCAGAGCTGATATTAACGACTCCTGCCTTCTTTTGAGCGAGTAAATGTAGAAGGAAGCGGAGCGTCAACTCGTATAGATATAGGTTCGTCACGAGTTCTTGTTCGATATTAGAGCGGGTTATGGACTTTAAGAACTTGCCATGAGGTCAGTAAAGCGTTTAAGCAGGACAACAGCGAAAGCTAGAAAGTGTAGATTTGCTAGCGTTTCTGGAAGCCGTTCGTCATCACGAGGCAGCCGACAAAACCGTGCTGTCCAAGCGAAAGAGCGTTCGCCAGCGTTTAGGCAAGAGAACAAAGCCTTGACG
>JBOFGY010000193.1:0-36471 GCA_051649365.1 Trueperaceae bacterium | reverse complement strand
GGCTCAACCCCGAGGATTATGCTGAAGAGCAACTCCTCTTCTACAAAGTCACCCTCGCCCTTGCTGCCGTAGGTTCAGCTTTGAACATCAATTTCTCCGACGTGGCTTTAGTTTAAGGTAATTGTGTACGACTACTTACACGCAAAACGTTAACCAAAAACTAAAAAGAATGAGTCCAATATTGAGGAGTAGCAAAGTTTTTGTGACTTCATGACTGGAAATAATGATTTTCATGGTGACTCCTTAATACCTGCTTTACTCGTGCCTCTTTAGCCATTATGACACTCGAATCCTTTCATTTCATCTCAGCTATCACAGGCTGACTCGAGCTTGGATTAGCCACACGTACCCAAGCTAGCCACACGTACTCAAGACAGTGACATACCCTAATCGTCACTGAAAAAGCACCTCTGCATTTTTGAAAGAGTTCAGAGCTAAAACAGAACAAAACGGTAGCCAGAGTGTAGCCATAAACAAACCTTGGCTGTTGTTTACCAAACGTGTGTTTACCAAACGTGTGACACATTTGTTGTGATTTCTTATGTGTAGTGCAGATCATGTGTAGTGCAGGTATTATAGTGCAAGTCTTAAGTCAGGTTAATTGCCTCTTGGTATTTTCACCATGACGTGTCATGATAACGCAATGTCAGGATGTCAGCTATGAAGTTTGGTGCCTTTACAGTTATGTTACCAGACCTCACACCAGAGGACGCAGCCAAAGCATTAGCACAAGCAGGATACGACGGGGTCGAGTGGCGCGTTACCAAAAACGATCCCAATAGGCTAAGTGAAGCTCCCTCGTTTTGGGGCAACAATCTTTGTACGCTCGAGCCCACCCTCGAGAATGCGGAGCGGGCCAAACAACTCGCGGACGCTGCCGGGCTCGAGTTGCCCAATCTCGGCACGTACTTAGGCCCCGATAATGACGTGGCTACGGTCGAAGAAGCTATGCAATTTGCACAACGAGCAGGTGTGCCAAGTTTACGCATTAATGCAGCCTGGTACCGCGGTGATTATCATGGGGCTTTTGAAACCTCACTCGAGTTTTACAAAAGGGTTGAACCATTAGCGAAACGCTATAAAGTGCGTGCGCTCGTAGAAACACATCACCTGCTCATTACACCTAGTGCTTCACTCGCACACCGTTTTGTGTCACACTTTGACCCACAACATGTTGGCGTGATTTACGATCCAGGCAACATGGTACGCGAAGGATTTGAAGCGTACCTCATGGGTTTGCAGTTGTTGGGGCCCTACCTGGCACACGTCCATCTTAAAAACGCAGCCTTTACCCGCCCCCCCGAAGGTGGGGTTTGGCAAGGCAACTGGGCACCCCTCGAGGACGGCGTTGTGAACTTTAAGGACGTATTACAAAGTTTGCTTAAACTAGGCTATGACGGCTGGCTCGTCATGGAAGATTTTTCTGGTCTTCGCTCAAGCCAAGACACTTTAATTCATAATTTAAACTTTACAAAAACATTACTTGCAGAGGTGCAACGTGACTTTAAGTAGTAAATCTAGTCCTCAAAAACTTAGGCACGTTATCATTGGAGTGGGAGCAAGTGTGCTTGGGATGCACCGTGCCGCTCTGGCCTTAGATACCGTCGAACTTGTCGGTGCTGCGGATATCAACGAGACGCTCGGACAGAGCAAAGCAGATGAGCTCGGTTGTCCTTTTTTTAAGGATTATGTAGCGATGCTCGAGGCTACCAAGCCTGATGTCGCCGTTGTTTTAGCACCCCACCCCTTTCATGCAAACATTGCTGTTAACTGCTTCAAAGCTGGGGCGCACGTACTCGTTGAAAAACCTATGGCCGTTCAAATCAGCGAAGCCGACCTTATGGTAAAGGGAGCGAAAGAGTATAACCGGCTTCTAGCTGTTAACTTTCAACGGCGTTTTCGCCCAGAAGTAACCGTGATGCACGCGATGCTTCAGTCTGGTCAATTGGGCAAGCTTCAGCATCTTCATCTGTATGCGAATTGGTTTCGCAGTCGGGCTTATTTTCAAGCAGCAAAATGGCGGGCAACCTGGCGTGGTGAAGGGGGTGGAGTCCTCATGAACCAAGGCATTCACGATCTTGACCTCATGTGCTATCTTCTCGGTTCACCAAAACGCTTGACTGCCTGGACGAGCACCCAACTCCACAGCATCGAAGTTGAAGACACTGTTCAAGCCATGCTCGAGTGGGATGACGGCTGCACGGGTCTTTTTCGTACCAGCACCGCAGAAGTGGGGGCCAAAGATATTCTCGAGCTTGTTGGCACACGAGGTACGCTTCGCCTTACCCCCGAAGGACTGAGCGGCGTGGTTCTCGGCACACCCATCGAGCAGTTTATCCTCGAGGCCGAGCACGTCTGGATGCAACCAACGCAAAAGCCCCTGGAGCTAACCATTCCTGAAGGTAAGGGAGACCACACCGCAACCTATCGCCACTTTCACGAAGCGATTTTGGAGGGCAATCCTTTAATTATTTCGGGTGAGGAAGCGAGAAAATCCCTCGAGCTGGCGAATGCCATGATTTATTCAGGTCAGACCGGTGAGAGCGTGACACTACCCCTCGACGGTCAACGTTACAGTGCGTTGCTCGAGAAACTTAGACAGAGTACCACTCAACAGGGTGCTACTCAACAGGGTGCCACTCAACAGGGCGTAAAGGCATGAGTTTAGGTGTTGCCATTCTCGGTACGGGCATGGTCGCAGAGTTTCATCGGCAAGCTATCGAAGCGAACGGAGCTAGGCTTGTCGCAGTGAGTCACCATAACCCAGAAAAATTTGCAGAAGCAGGCCACAAATTTGGGGTGCCTTGCTTAAGTTTTGAGGATGTGTTAGCACACAAAGACATTGACGCAATATGTATTTGTACACCGAGCGGTCAACACGCCGAGCAAACGATTGAAGCTGCAAAAGCAGGTAAGCACGTCCTCGTTGAAAAACCTATGGCTCTCTCTTTAACCGATGCAGACATGATGATTCACACCTGCAAAGAACACGACGTGCGCCTCGGAGTCGTGCTGCAACGTCGAGCGGAACCACTTTTTCAGAGCGTCAAAGCAGCAGTGGCTGCGGGCGATTTAGGTGAGCTAACGCTTGCTGCAATCACGATGCCTTACTTGCGAACACAAAGCTACTACGACCAGGCCGCTTGGCGTGGGACCTGGGCGCAAGATGGTGGCGGTGTTTTGATGAATCAAGGTATTCATTTATTGGATTTATTAGTATGGTGGCTTGGCGAGCCTAGCAGCGTGAAGGCATATGGTGCGACCTTACAACGCGATATTGAAGCTGAAGACACCCTTACTGCCACCTTGCGTTTTGAAAAGGGTACCTTAGCAACCTTCACCGCTACGACGACGGCTGCACCAGGTTTTCCGCACCGGCTCGAGCTTTATGGTAGCGAGGGTGGCATTCAAATTGTGGGTGAAAGTGTTCACGCCTGGAATTTGGTGCAACCCGAGCACGCAAAAATTACTCCCATAGCACCAAACATGACAGAAGCTCCAGGAGCCGGTGGTGATCCGAGGGCGATTAAAGCCAGTGGGCATAGCAATATTTTCAAAGATTTTAGCGAGGCAATTGCGGAAAACCGTTCACCCATCCTTGACGGACATGAAGGCAGACGTAGCTTAAAAACAGTGTTAGATATTTACAGTTCGGCAGGTCTGCTATGAGTAGCGACGGCATGACCTATGCCCCAAAGGGCAAACCCAAAGCCGTAGTAAAAAAAGGGGATTTTAAAATTGCAGCGGTTGCCCTCGAGCACGGTCATATTTACGGTATGTGCAATGGTCTCACCGAAGCTGGGGCAACGCTGACGTGGGTGTATGACCCCGACACAGCAAAAGTCGCCGAGTTTCAAAAGCGTTTTCCTGATGTGAAGGTCGCGGGGAGTCTCGAGCAAATTTTAGATGATCCTGAGATAAAACTTGTGGCCGCCGCCGCCATTCCCTCAGAGCGTGCTGCTTTGGGGATGCGTGTTATGAGGGCGGGCAAAGATTATTTTACAGACAAATGTCCGCTTACAACCCTAGAGCAGCTCGAGCATGTTAAAGCTGTGGTAGGTGAAACCCAACAAAAATATATGGTTTATTACAGCGAACGTTTGCATGTTGAGTGTGCTGTATACGCAGGGCAACTTATTAGAGACGGTGTGATTGGGCGTGTCGTGCAGGTGTTAGGCTTGGGACCCCACCGCCTCAACGCCGACAAACGCCCGCTCTGGTTTTTTGAAAAAGCCAAGTACGGCGGTATCCTCTGTGATATTGGCAGTCATCAGATTGAGCAATTTTTATTTTTTGCTGGAGCAGAACATGCCGAAGTCAAGCACGCTCGTGCCGTCAACAATGCCAATCCCAACTATCCAGAACTCGAGGACTTTGGCGAAGCCAATCTCGTGGCGGATAACGGTGCCTCTAACTATTTTCGCGTGGACTGGTTTACACCCGCTGGGCTTTCAACCTGGGGAGACGGGCGTACTCTTATTCTTGGCACAGACGGTTATATTGAACTTCGCAAATATACCGATGTCGCCAGGAAAGCTAGCCCTGACCATCTTTATTTGGTTACTGACAAAGGCGAACAACACCTCGAGTTAGCTGGGCAGGTAGGTTATCCTTTTTTTGGCGACCTGATTATAGATTGTGTGGAGCGTAGCGAAACGGCCATGACACAAGCACACGCTTTCAAAGCTGCCGAGCTTTGCCTTAAAGCACAACAGTTCGCAGATAAAAAATTCTAAATAACAAACGTTTCTAGAGGTATGCTCGAGGCTTCGACGTTTAACGACAAATGGGCGAAGATTAAAAGCAGCACGAGATGTAACTATGATGTTTCACGCCTTAACCCTCTTGCTTGTGCAACAAACATCCTGGCTTGAGCAACCAAGATTAGTTTGATAGGGAACCTTATGACCTAAACTAGAGAAGAAGTCGGGGTGATACTTACCCCGACTTCTTGTTTTACAAAGTTTTTATTTTTCTCGAAACTAATACGGAGAATATTCGTAGGCACCAAGATCTACAGTGACCGTTGGACGCTTTTTACCTGTAATGTCTGTTTTGGGTGGTTGGTTAGTTGGCGTGTTGATAAAGGAGTTGATGGCAAGGCTTGGCCACTTCAAGCGGAAGTTGGCGGTAGCTGGGTCGACAGTAGGGTTGACAAAGTTAGGACCTTTACCAACAATGTTGGGAAGGGGATTGTCACTTGGATTTTCAGGGAAATCAGGAAGTTCAGCACCACCAGAAAAGAGATTATTCTCTAGCTTAATATTGACTTCCTCATAACGAAAAATCACTTTCCGGGTAGGTTCAGTAACAACAATGTTACCGTAAAGGTGTACATTGGTCGTGCGACCAAAGAGCAACTCCGAGTTTTGACCTGAAAAAGGTATCTCTCCATCATTGGGTGTACGTGCATTGTGATAGAAGGTATTACTCCGTGCAATGACATTATCGGATTGGTAAATAGAGAGTCCACGACCACCATTGTTAAAGACGAGGTTATTCTCAATAAGGAAAGTGCCTTTATAAGCAGGTCCAGGTTCACCAAAAATCTCTTGTCCATTGCGGGTGTCATCGATAATAATGCCGTTACCATCAGAAATGCTACGTTGAGCAGGATCGGAATTAGAGTAGTAGAAAGGCAAGAGGTTTTCGTTGTTATAAACGGTATTGCGACGGACAAAGATTTTCGTACCCGTTTTATCATCTATGTCTCGAGTCTGGTAAAACGAAATTCCACTGGTTGCATTGAATGTAAGCGAACTAGTGTTGTAAACGACGTTATCATCTATACGTACGTAGTCAGTTGCATTGGCACTAAGACCACCTGCAGGTAGATTAAAAACGGTGTTCTTACGCATAATAATATGGTGAGGGGTGAAACCATCTTTAGGGAAGGAGCGAATGCCGCTCGCGCTGTATCTTATCCTTACATTTTTCTCAATGGCATCTATATTAGTACTCAGGGCAATACTGTAAGCTTCTTCATAGGAAAGATTAGGTATGTTCCCTTCAACTGTAAAACCTTCGATCAAAATGTAAGGTACAAACGTTACAATGCCTGTGTAATTATCACCAACAAAGATGTGAGGCTTATGTCCTTTCATAGCCTTATATGCAATGAAAGCATCAGGAGTACCCGCACGAGTAATTTTAAGAACGTCTCCACCAGGCTCAGGACGTGTGTAAGTGCCATTCATAGCAAGCACTGTATCCCCAGGATTGGTTAGATCGGCAGCTTTTTGTAAAGTTCTGAAGGCTGTTTCTGGATTTAAACCGTCATTAGCATCGTTACCTTCACCTGAAACATAATATGTCTTGCCATTCATCACGGGCTCAAAGTTCTCGAAATCATTGATATCATTTGTGACAGGTTTGTATACTTCAGCTTCAATATCATCGGTGGTTTTCTGAGCGGTACCGCACCCAACTAACAAACCTATAACACAACACAGCAAAATTAAAAGCCAAATGAACCCCTTCAAACGTATTCTTGTTAAATGCATAACAAATCCTCCCTGTGCCTTAAATTTTTACAGCAGTGATTCACTAATGTTATGTTACCGATACCATTCCTACCAACTTAATTTGCCGTCTGCATTCTTAGTTTGCCACCTATGTTATCGATATCATTTTTATTTGTAATGTAACTCTAAATTTAGGAGAGATGAATAGTGTGAGACAAATCTCATCTTGAGTGCTTCTTGGGAACGACTGAGCTAGTCGCCCTATTTTATTGGACTCGACCTAAAAGGTGTAGGCGCATGCTTTATGCCACGCGCCTACACCTTTTAGGTTGGTAGTTAATTGAGTACGGCCATTGGCTTCACAAAGAAGATTTTGTCCTTTTCAACGCTAATTAGTAAAGGCTCAGTAGGTGAATTGGCAAGCAGTTCTGAAGACAGTGGATCTTCGATGTGTTCCCGCAGGACGGCGCGAAGCGGTCTCGCACTTTGGGTTTGTGGCAGTTTAGAAAGCAAAAACGGTGCGACATCTTCCGTGAAGGATACCAACACATCACGCCCAGAAAGTTCGGCTTGGATTTCATCAAGCATCCCGTTGATAACGTGAAGCATTCCTTTATCATCAAGTGGGTCGAAAGAAATCACTTCATCTAAGCGGTCAAGAAATTCGGGGCTGAACATATTCTTAAGTGGTTGATGAATGTCTTTCACAGCGTCTTGAAACCCCACCGCAGGTGCGACGTTAAAACCTGTGTTACTCGTCATAATCATGATGACGCGCTTGAAATCTACGGTACGACCGAGACCATCCGTGAGGCGACCATCATCCATGACTTGCAAGAACGTGTTGTAAATATCAGGGTGGGCTTTTTCAATTTCATCGAGTAGTACTACTGAAAACGGTTGGCGACGCACGGCTTCGGTGAGTTTACCACCTTGCTCATGACCAACATAGCCTGGAGGTGCACCGATGAGTTTGGAAACCGCATGACCTTCCTGGTACTCGGACATATCTAAACGGATAAGGGCGCGTTCACTGCCAAAGAGCTCAATGGCCAGTTGCTTGGCAAGATAGGTTTTACCCACACCCGACGCACCCACAAAGAGGAACGCAGCCGAAACACGCTTGCGCCCACCAAGTCCGACCCTGGCACGACGCAAAGCAGCACCAAGGGCTTTGATAGCTTTGTCTTGACCAATGACGCGCTTTTTGAGATTTGCTTCAATATCTGAAAGCTTAGTGCCATCTTTTTCATCTATATAAATGCCGCCCCAAGAATTAATCACCGCTTCGATGTCTTCACGACCCACGATAGGGGTGCCATCGGTTTCTTCTAATACAGGAAAGCCTAAAGATTTATTTAGACGTGTTCGGGCAGCAGCTTCGTCTATAAGGTCAATAGCTTTGTCGGGGAAGTTACGCCCGGGCAAACTGCGTTCACCGTAACGAACAGAGAGTTCCATTATGGCTTCTGGAATCACGACACCGTGATGGGCTTCGTAGCGTTCACGCAGACCGTGCAGAATCTCGAGCGTTTCCTCGGGAGAGGGCTCGAGCACAATCACAGGTTGAAAACGCCGCTCGAGGGCTGCATCTTTTTCGATATAGCGGTGGTATTCGCCTGTCGTCGTAGCACCAACCACTTGCACTTCCCCACGACTAAGCGGAGGCTTGAGTATGTTAGCAGCATCGAGTGTACCCTCTGCACCACCTGCACCCACAAGGGTGTGAAGCTCGTCAATGAAGGCCACAACTCTGGCATTTTTAAGTTCTTCGATAATTTGGCGTAAACGCTCTTCAAATTCACCGCGGTACTTTGTACCTGCAACAACATTAGAAAGGTCAATGGAGAGAATGCGAACATTGAGGAGATTGGGTGGAACGCGACCTTCCACAACAGACTGTGCTAAACCTTCAACAATAGCCGTTTTACCAACACCTGGCTCACCAATAAGAACAGGGTTGTTTTTAGTGCGCCGTGAAAGAATTTGGATGACGCGACGAATTTCCTCAGTGCGCCCAATCACGGGGTCGAGTTTGCCTTCACGAGCTTCTTTTGTTAAATCGCGGGCATATTCATCTAAAAAGGGTGTATTGACCGTTTCTTGTTGTGCTTTAGGATCCGCAGCAGCCAAAATACGCCAGCGAATCGTGTCCACGTCCCTCGTGAGTTGTTGCAAAATGCGGTAAGCAACGCCGTCACCTTCGCGGATGATGCCGAGCAAAATGTGTTCGGTAGCAATCACATTACTGCCAAGGCTACGCGCCTCAGAGCCAGCAAGTTCCATCACACGGCGAGCCCTAGGAGTAATTGCAGCAGTTTCGTTGCGGGGTAAGCCGTCACCACGTCCAACCATTTCTTCAACTTGGCGGCGGAACATGTCAAGTGTGGCTCCAAATTCGCCTAAAACTTTGCTGGCGGTGCCGCCTTCGCGCATGAGCCCTAAAAGCAAGTGCTCGGGACCAATCATGGCATGGCCGAGTTTCGTGCCTTCTTCGCGCGCAAAGTGAAAGACTAACCGCGCGCGGTCATCATATCTATTCAAGACAACCCTCCCGGGTGAATTAAAGAACTGGGTGAATAAATAGCTGGGTGAATCATAGCTGGGTTCGTTATGCACGGATGAAGCATTGACTTTATTGTGACACATTTACCTACAGTTAGCCTGCTAATCTCATCACACCTGAGCCTCGTTGCCCGAATGTGTAACGGCTGAGGTTGAAAAAATGCCATAAAGATCATAAAGATATAGTACGCGCTTTTGCAAAGAGAACGAAAGGTGTTTTGTTACGTTTGCTTCACGGGTCATTCATTTCAGCAGATTTTTTCGTCGCATAAAATCCAAATGCACGCTCGTGTAACAAACTTGAACACCCTTTGTTCTATCTTTATTCAAATGCTAAAGCAAAGAAATCACCCTCTTCGGTATGATATAAAAAGTTATTTGCCCTCGAGGGGGCTTTTCCAAAGGAGTTTGGATGTTATTTCAAACGATGATTTTGAAGCTCGAGCAATTTTGGTCGGAGCGGGGCTGTGTGATTGTCCAACCTTATGACACTGAAGTCGGCGCGGGTACATTTTACCCAGCAACATTTTTAAATGCACTTGGCCCTCAACCTTGGAGAGCCGCCTATGTGGCTCCGTCCCGCAGACCTGGCGATGGTCGTTACGGCGAAAACCCTTACCGTTTTCAGTATTATTTTCAGTATCAAGTACTTATCAAACCATCTCCAAAGGATATTCAGCAACAATATCTCGACTCACTCTATACGCTTGGTATTGATCCAAAGGCGCATGACATTCGTTTTGAAGAAGACAATTGGGAATCACCTACACTGGGTGCCTGGGGGTTGGGTTGGCAGGTGCAGATGGACGGCATGGAAATTTCACAGTTTACTTATTTTCAACAAGTGGGTGGCATTGAAGTCAATCCTGTGTCAGTGGAATTGACTTACGGACTCGAGCGCATCGCCATGTATTTACAAAATAAAGCCCATGCCTTTGACGTAGAGTATGCAGCGGGTGTGACCCTTGGTGATTTACGCCGCAACTTTGAAGTGCAACACAGCGATTACAACTTTAATCACAGCAACGCTGACCTTCAACGCACACTTTTTGACGCTTTTGAAAATGAAGCAAAACGCCTCCTCGAGAAAGGGCTCGTTTATCCTGCTTACGAATTTGTCATGAAGGCTTCGCACGCCTTCAATCTTCTAGATGCACGTGGTGTTTTGTCACATGCAGAACGCCAAGCCTATATTCAACGTGTCAGAAAAATCGCCGAAGCTAGCGCAAAAGGCTATTTAAACATGCTCGAGAAACAAGATACGAAGCTCGAGGCTGCCTAAACCATATATCCACAAATTACGAAGGTTTCACAGATTAAATGAAATAGAAATAGCTGTATATTTCTGTGAAATCTGTGGCTGAATAAAACAAACTTAACCAGGTGGAGAAACAAATGAACCTCTTATTTGAAATTGGAACCGAAGAACTACCAAGCTGGTACGTGCTAAGTAGTTGGCGTGATAGTGCTGAGCTTATGAATACACTTTTAGCTGAAGCGAAAATTGAACATGGCAAGGTCACGAGTTATGCCACACCGAGACGCATTGCCGTCTTTGTTGAAAATATTGCTGCGACAAACACCAAACGCACCGAACTAAGGCGCGGTCCTGCTGTGAGTGCTGCTTACGATGCAGAAGGCAATCTCACAAAGGCTGCACTCGGTTTTGCAAAAGCAAATAATACCCAGCCAGAACAGCTCGTTAAGCAAGACACAGACAAAGGCTCGTATATTTACGCGGAGATTTCACTTGGTGGACAAGACGTGCGCGAAAGTTTGCCAAGTATTCTAAAAGAGATTGTTGAAAAACTACCCGCTAAGCGCAAAATGCGTTGGGCAGATGTACCCATGCCTTTTGTGCGGCCCATTAATTGGCTCGTCGCACTTTTAGACAAAGAGGTTATTTCTTTTGAAGCAGCGGGGGTGACTTCAAGTAATACCACCTATGGTCACCGCTTTTTGTCACCCGAACCCAAAGATATTAAAGAGGCCAAAGATTATGTCAAGACTTTAGAAAAAATGTTTGTCATTCCTGACCCGAAAGCACGTGAGGAAAAAACGCTCGAGGCAGCCCAAACTGCTGCCGAACGTGCTGGACTTAGTATCGAGTGGAGTGACGCACTGCTGAGGGACATCAGCCACATTGTGGAATATCCCATTGGCATTTTAGGAAACTTTGATGAAAGCTATTTAGAACTTCCCGCCGAAGTTTTGGCTACCACTATGATTCACCACCAACGCTTTTTCCCAACCAAAGATAAGAACGGTAAATTTGCCGCGCACTTTGTGGGCATCTCAAATAATAAAGTCCCAGATGAAAGCGTCGTACGCCAAGGTTACGAACAAGTGTTAGGGGGCCGCCTCTATGATGCGAAATTTTTTTGGGATGCTGATCGCAAAAAATCTTTGTCACAACATGCCTGGGGTTTGGGTGGTATAGCTTTTCAAAAAGAACTCGGCAGTATGGGTGACAAAATTTCGAGGGTCGCTGTCACCGCCAAGGCTCTGGCTGAAACCTTGGGCGCAACCCCAGAAGAAAAAGAAACGCTCGAGCACGCTCTACCCATTTTTCGTGCTGACCGCGCCACACAGATGGTCGGCGAACTACCCGAACTCGAAGGTGTGATGAGCCGTACCTACGCCCTCGCTGAAGGACACAGCCCTGAGGTTGCGAACGCGCTCGAGGATGGCATGTTACCGAAGGGCCCCAGTGACCCTCTCCCCCGCTCGAACATCGGTGCAGTTCTTGCGACTGCGGATAAGCTCGATATGCTAGTAGGATTTTTTGCCATTAACAAACGCCCGTCAGGTTCCGCTGACCCTTTTGGTCTACGCCGCGAAGCTAATGGACTTGCACGCATTCTTAATGCCAAAGGTTGGACGACACCCCTGAGTGAATTCGTCACAACTGCTAGCCAAAGTTACACCGGCAACGTCAAGTCCGGCGACGAAATCATTCAAGGTGTTATAAACTTTTTATGGGACAGAGTGCAAAACTTGCTTTTAGAAGAAAGCATTCGCGTCGAGTTGGTGCGAGCTGCCACGTCCGATAATCCTGCGATTATTGCCGCAACGAGACGTTGCCACTTGTTACAAACTTTAAGCGAACACCAAGACTTCCCCGCTCTCATGACGCTTTACCGCCGCGCCACGACGCTCGCCAATCAAGCTCCCGAAAAAGTTACACTTGACCCCAAACTATTCAATGAGTACGAAACTGCCCTTGCGGAGGCTCTGCCCAAAACAAACATTGCCATCGAACGTTTGCTAAGTAAGACCCAAGAGCAACTGCAAAGCTGGGATTTAGGGAAGGGGCCAAAGCAAAAGCTCTCAGGTTTGGAAAAAGACATTAGCGAGGCCTTAGCAGTGAAAGCTCCGCTTGATGCTTTCTTAGATAACGTCATGGTAATGGTAGACGATACAAAACTAAAAAATAATCGCCTTGTATTACTGAAGGAAGTGCGAGACGTACTGCGGACGCTAGGGAATCTAGAAGAACTCGAGGGACTATAACTTTGTGCAAGAAGACCTTATAACAGGTCTAAAGAATGCAAACTTTAACATACATCACCGACAGCCCTTTAGCCTTCTCATAAACTAAAAGGATGGCTAGACAACATTTTCGTGAGGCTTCTTGCAGAAGAGCATTTTGCAAAAAGGTATGGCTGAAGAAGCAGCATCACCGCATTAGCTCTCACATGACTTGGCACCAACCCCTCGAGGGTGAAATCAGTTCACCCTCGAGGGGTTGGTCTACACTGCTTTGGCTCGTACAATGAAAGTTCTTTTTTATATTCAACGCCTCGAGGACGCTCACATGGCCCACGCCTTGGCGTATCGGCTGCGCAACGACTTGCCCATCACTGACATTGCCGCCATCACCTTTCGGCAAGCTCCCGAAGCCCTTTATCTCCGCCAAAAAGCAGCCGATGTTTTTAGTGCCGTACTTTCAGAAACTGAAATGCACCGCGGAGCCGAACACACGCGCCTTCGTCCGGATTTTTTAAGTACTGTGGAAACGAACTACGGCCTCCCCTTTTGGCAGTATGTTACGCAAAACCGCTTTTTGATCATGAAGCGGGCCAATTATTTACATGAATATGGAACATTATATGAGCGCGAGCAACTTGTTGCCCATGTGCAAAGCCGCTTCGATATGACCGAGCGGTTCGTGGATACCTTTAAACCTAATCTCGTTATCTTTCCTGTGGATGTGGGGCCATCTTCTGCACTGATTCTCGATCGCGTTGCCAAACATCGGGGCATTCCCGTTTTCGTACCCATCTCGTCAAAAATTGGTAGCTATCACACGCTTATTGACACCGTGTTCAGTGAAACAAAAGCTATTGAACAACGCTTTCATGTGTTACAACGTGGTGGGCAAAGTCCAGAATTAGGTAAGGCTCGAGACATCATCACTACCTTTCGGCAAGGTAGTCTTACACCTTCCTATATGCAAGGCGTAACCACCGATAACTTCGAGGATAAATTGCCCGTCAAATCTGCCTTCAAAAAAACACAAGACATCGTGCGTAAGCGTTTTGGAAGAGCGGCCTTTCAGAAAAAACATGGTGAGGTATTTAATCTCTCACAATTTGAATATGACATAGACCGCGCAGCCGGTTACTACCGCCGCTGGCGTTTGCGTTATGGTGACTATTTTGAGAATATGGTGCGCGGTGAAAAATTTATTTTCTTCCCTCTGCACGTCGAACCCGAACTCGCGCTTTTACTCTACGCACCCTTTCGCACACATCAATCTTCTATTATTCAAAACATTGCGCAGAGCCTTACCTGGGATACTAGTCTTTATGTCAAAGAACACCCGCAAGCTATCGGTGTCAAGGCCATGGGCTTTTACAACCGTGTGCACCTCACAGCCAACGTTCGGATGATCTATCCACACGTCTCGAGTCGCAACCTCATTACTCATTCTCAGGGAGTGGTCACGATTACGGGTACAGCAGGGATGGAAGCTCTCCTTCTCAATAAACCCACCGTAACGCTTGGCAACGTGTTTTACAACTTCGTGCCGAATTTAGTTACCCGTGCCAAGAGCATTGAGGATTTGCCCAAACTTATTCGTAACTTCGACAATTTTATTCCCGATGAAAGCAGCGTAGAAAATTTTGTTGCCGCGCTTTTAGAAGCCTCTGTTCCTATTGACCCTGAAGGACTTGCCGCTAGACTCACGCCTTTAAGCCTCGAGGAAAAACTCGAGCATCCCGAACTTAAAACCTACAGCGATTTTCTTTTCCAAAACATCGTGGCACGCTTGCGAGCACGTCAAGAAGCCAAGAGCTAAACACGAGTCATCCAGAATTTTTTATGCCAACGGCGCAAGATGCGCCGTTGGCACAGGAATTTGTCCTTGCGAGCCTCAGCCTGGGGTGTATTCAAGACCCATAAAGTCCAGCTTTACATCATCCGCGAAGCAATCTCACTGCGCTGAGTTCGTTGCAACGTCCGCGCAGTGAGATTGCTTCGTAGCTGGGATACTGCTTAGCTTACAAAGTACCTGACACACCTTAAACTGAGACTCGCAATGACGAATGTCTCTGCTCTTTTCTCTCGCTTTACTAGTTTCCCGTCAGTTCTGCTAATTTCACGAATGCTGCTGTTAACACCGCAACTGCTTTTTCATATTCTGCCAACTCAATGTGTTCGTAGGGTGTATGGTCTAGTGCAGAGTCACCTGGGCCATATGCCACCATTGGCACATTCCAAAAGGGTGCAACCACGTTCATATCTGCGGTGCCTGTCTTGACCTTAAAACGTGGTGTGCCACCTTGCTCTCGAATAGCAACACGCAAAGCCCTAGTGAGCGCAGAGTCTTTTTCTGAACGGTAAGCAACTTCATCGCCATAAAACGAAAGTGGCGTTTCTGTAAGGAGTGACATGACTTGCTCACGCACCCACGTAGGCGACGCAGCTAGAGGCAAACGATAACCAATGGTTGCTTCAGCACCTTGGGTAAAACCATCGAGAGTGCTCGAGATACCTTGCAACGCAATCTGTAACTGGTCAAACACCGCCCTCTTATCTTTGTTATAGCTTTTAGAGTGTTGCTTTAACACATTCCAAACCCCCACAATATCTTCGGCTGCCGTCGTACCTTCACCAGCAGAATGAAAGTGGTCTTTCTGGAGCTGCGCTTTCACGAGGAGTCGTCCCTTGTACCCAAGCGTGATGGCATCCCAGTTACTCGGTTCGCCAATAATCACGAGGTCGGGTTTGGGGTAAGCAGTCACAGCGTATCTAGCACCCTTGCTCGAGGCTGCTTCTTCTTCTGTTGCACCAACCAGTGTCAAGGTTAGTTTAGATTTCACTTCATCACTAAGACGCGAGGCCGCAGCCACCGCCGTACAAAATGGACCCTTCGCATCTACTGAGCCACGACCATAGAGTTTACCGTTTTCGATGCGTACAGGAATCTCACCAGGCACCGTGTCTATATGTCCTAAAAACACAACCTTGAGTGACCCATGACCGAGCTTGGCAACAGCACTTCCCGAAGCGTCTACAAAAGCTTCATCCGCAAAGGTTTTCATTTGTGATGCTAGATAATTAGCAACTTCGGCTTCTTGACCCGAAATACTTGGAATAGAAACCGACGTTTTAAGAAGTTCGATTGGATCTAACACGAGTGCCTAGCTTACCTTAACCAAACATGTAACCTCTATGAACCCAGCAGTGCGGTGTTCTCGAGCTTTATCTTCTTCAATTTTGGTCATACCGAAGTTTAACAAAATTTGTTTCGAGACAAACTGGTGTAAGCTAGTAGCTTATGTCGCTCAAAACGCTCAACCTTGGCAAAAACTTAGAAAACGCTCTCCGCAGCGGTCATCCTTGGATTTACCGAAATCATCTCCCACACCATAACGCCCGTAACGGCGAATGGGTCAGGCTCGAGGCAGGCCGCGCCAGTAGCATTGGGCTTTATGATGCAGAAAGCACCATCGCCTTACGATTGTTTAGCGAAGACACTGTGCCAAATCGGAGCTTTATTCACGAAAGAGTTAAGCAAGCTTTGGAGCTTCGCAAACTCATTTCAGAGGACACGGATGCTTACCGCCTCTTATATGGTGAAAGCGATTTTTTACCGGGTGTCGTCGCCGATAAATATGGACGTTATGTGATTATCAAAACGTATAGCTCGAGCGTCGAAACTTTTTTACCTGACGTTGTATGGTCACTTAGTAAAGAACTTAAACTGCGCGGCATTGCCAGAAGAACAGAACGGGGGCTCGAGTCCCTCTGGGGTGACGTACCGCCACCCGAAGTCACCGTGACAGAACATAACCTTAAATTTATCGCCAATCTTCACGAAGGCCAAAAAACCGGTCTTTTCTTAGACCAACGCGAAAACCGCCAGACGGTGCGCACACTCGCCAAGGATAAAACCGTCTTAAATCTTTTTAGCTATAACGGTGGCTTTTCGGTGTATGCCTTAGCAGGTGGCGCAACACACGTCACGAGTGTGGATATTGCCAACGCTGCTAACCGAGACGCGGAACGAAACGTAAAGCTCAACGGTTTTGACGAAAGTCAGCACGAAGCATTGACGGCTGATGTGTTTGAAATGCTCGAGTCCTACCATAAAACACGTAAGACCTTTGACATAGTGGTGCTTGACCCACCCTCACTTGCGAAAGATAAAAAGAACCGCTACGGCGCGATTCGTGCTTACAGAAAACTCAACGTACAAGCTATGAAATGTGTGAAGCCTGGTGGACTACTCGTTAGCTCGAGTTGTACGTCTCAAGTCTCCCCCACTGATTTCAAAGAGATACTAAAAGAAGCCACGCAAGAAGCGAATATGGGAGCACAAATTATTCACGAAGCAGGACACGCGCTCGATCATCCTGTGCCGTTGCAGTTTCCTGAAGGGTTGTACTTGAAATTTGTTGTCTTGAAAATCACGCGCCCAGTTGCTTAATACCGTAAGCAGCAACCATCCTATCAACCGTTAAGATAGGTATGTCTTCTACAAGGCTTTGAGCAATAAAGCGTATTACCTTCAATAGACTCCTTGCATAAATACCCCCGAGCATCAAACTACAAAGGACTTTTTGGAAGAAACCCTTATTTGTGCAAGAGGTCTATTCATCTAAGAAAAAATGTGTTTTGAATTTGTCGGATAGGAAAAGTTTAACAGGGTCACTCGAGCCAGATTTCATAAAAAGCAACCTTTTGAGTTTATACTGCAACCCATACCTGGTTGAGAAGGTGGTGATGTGGGTGAAAGAAGAAATATTTTCATTAGCGGAATCAAAAACCAAAAATTTTCTAAATTTGCTCAGTGACCTCTTGTATCAAGAGGTCACTGAGGGTTTCTTTCAGGAACTTTTAGACTTGACGATTCATGAAATAGCAAGCGCACAAGCAGGCAGTTTAATGGTGCTGCAAAACGAACGCTATCACTTTGTGGCTGCCACTGGCTATGACCTGAAAGAGCTGCAACACATCACCCTGAGTTTAGAAGAGTCCATCTTGTTTTCACACCCTTGCCAAGATTCTTACGTGCTCAGTAACTTCCAAACCTTTAACGAAACAAAGCTGGACGAGGAGCGCGCAGCGATTTTTCTCAATGCGGGTGAAGTCACTACCATTAAAGAGACATTGCTCATTCCAGTACGGCAGCAAGGTCAAACTGTTGCTATGGTGTACCTCGATAATTTTGAACGCAAGAATGTTTTTAGACCTTACGAGATAGAAACAGCAGAAGAGCTAGGGGTTATCTTTGGACTCGGGATTAAGTTTCAAAGTTATCAACAGCAACTATCTGTGTATCAGGAATTTGCTGCTGAAACACAGATAGAAAAGGAAGGGCTTAAGGCTCATTTGACACCGAGGCAGAAAGATGTATTGTTGAACTTGGCAGAAGGTTTGAACAACAAAGAGATTGCTAAGAAATTGCAGGTTTCAGAGTATACCATTGGTGACCACTTAAAGAAGATTTATTTGAAGATTGGTGTGCATTCGCGCTCGAAGGCTAGGGAGTGGGCTAGGGACAACAAACATAGTTTAGGGTGATTGTCAACCCTGCGTTTTAAGGGATAGGCACGATGGAGAGGGTTGAGATACTCTTTTTGTTAGCTCATTAGAGAGTAGAAAGGAGTCAGCCAATGAATTCAGTCAATTCTAAACCTGCTGTTCAGCTTATGAAGCCTGCTAAGACTGGTCGCCCTGCACAAGTGCGTGGTACCGAGATCAAAGCACTTACTGGTCAGAGCAAGAAGTAGTTGCTTATTAGGGGCGGTAGTTCATTACCGCCCCGTTTTGTTTGTGGAGGAAACCATAAAGTTTTTTAGATTCTATCGTAATGCACCCAATATCGTTGAGGCAGATGGCGGCCTACTCGGCACTATGCCATTGCGTGCTGCAAAGCATTGTGAGGCTTTCTTGTCGGCTTCGCGCCTTGGCTGGTATATCTATCCGCCCATTGGATTCTCTCTTATGTGGACTGGAAACGAAGTTTTGTTTCACTTTAATGAGCAAGAAGACTGGCAAGTGCTTGACCGATTCTTCCTACATGACTTCGTTATCGATTTTTTAGGATTTTCTCCTGAAGATAATCAGACTTTTTATCCAAGCTTTCTTGATATTTTTACTGAAGGTGATATTGTGCAAATCTGGACTGGGTACGGTGTTCAGGGAGATGAAGGATGGTGTTACCTTGTTCGCTCACCTATCAACCTTGCTCACAATAGAGACTATGACGTGATGGAAGCCATAGTTGATAGCAGTTGGCATGTAGGGCCTATAGTTTCTAACATCAAGCTGCGTGTTCAAGATAAACCTATCTATTTCCCAGCGCACAAGCCGTTTCTTCAACTCGTACCTATACCAACCCGTATCCTAAACTACAAGAAGCATATTCGGGGGGATATCCTCGAACCAGAGCAATTTGATGGTGAAATGTGGCAACAGTGGCGAGAAACTTGGGAGCGTAGAAATAGCGGTGTCGCAGGGACTTACGCAAAGATTGCTCGAGCTAAAAAGGCATCTTACTAAAGTGGGGTTGCTAATTACAGCACCTAGAGTTCATGACTTGTTTAACATTTTTCTTTCTGGTCAGATGAACCCGTCTCAAGAAAGTTTTTTTGCTGATCCTGTGCACATGCAACGGTTACAGTCTTTGAACATAGATTTTGCCCTTGCTAATACTTCTCTAAAAGGATTAACACAAACAGAGCTGTATCTTGATCTTTGGAATAAACAAAATAAACTGTACCAAGCATTGCATAATCAACTTTGTCAACTCAACATTTTACCAAGTTCGTATGCTGTTTCACAAGGGTTTGGGCTGTCTCTTCGGTATAAAGCATTACGCGCCTTTGGTTATCGTGCTGATATCGATTTTCAAGTTAGGTTTGGTGGCGACGCTTTTTTGCGTCAGGCACTTGCAGCTCTTAATGTAGGCCCGATTGGCTTTGATGAAAAAGCTCGCCGCTTTGTGCCGCTGTCTCGAGATGAGGCTGACAGCCTTGTCTACGACAATAAAATCGATAAGCTATACCTGGCCACGTTTGTTCAAGACTTAAATATTAGTCGTGATTTGAATAATCAACTTATAAAATACGAAGCTCCACCGCTATTACAGTGGGAAAAATGGTATTACACGCTTTCGGTTGAAGTAGCATTCGGCTATGGAAATATTGATAATCAAACACTTGTCGCAGGGTTCATTCCTTATAACGAGTATTGGGTACAATCTCCAGAACTGGAGATTGTAATCCTTATCTGGCGTATTCGGGAGCTTATTCTTATTGGAAGTCTTAGGCCGCGGATTTTATTTGATTTTCTTCATATGTGCCAACAAGAGGTTAACTTTGAAAAGACACTCGGTTATTTAGACAAATTTAAACTCATGTCTTTTGCCCAGTCTGTGGCTACTGAACTGCAACCACTGCAAACAGATTTTCCACTACCGTTTTTAGAAAGCGTTCTTAAATCAACTAAGCCGCAAGCACTCGATCTTGACCCACCATTCCAGGTTTTCACTGAGAGTTTGGAGGCTCATCTTTAATGAAAAACCTTTCGCCCAACGTTTGGTTGCTGCTGGCCTCTCTCTTTTTTGAAAACTTGGCAACCCAACTATGTTTTATCTATCTTCCAATTGCATACCTAATTTTGGGACAGCAAACTATCGCATTTTTTACTTCATCTCTTCAATTTGTTGGTCCGTTTGTTATTGGGGGTATTGCAGGTGTTGCAATTGATGCGTTTGGAAAAAAGCGACTGTTATGGCGTTTGCCGCTCGCAATTTTTCTATTGGCTGCTTTGTTATTTATGAGCGTTCAAGCCAAAGCCATATTTTTTATAATGCTGTGCTTAATAGGACTTTCTATTGCTCAGTACATGAGTACAAATGCCCGAATTAGTCTATCTAAGTATCTGGTTCCTCAGGATGAAGTATCTGGGTATCACCGTTGGGTAATTACTGCTATCGAAAGCGCGGGCTTAGCTGCTCCATTACTGGTTACCATCTTTTTGAGTTTGCGTTCTGGTGCCACTGTCGGGATATTCGTTATAATGCTCGTGGCTTTATCTTTGTCAACAGTTCAGCTTTGGCAGGCAACTCGGCAAGTTGAAGATCGCCCAAATGGTTCTTTGGCTTTGCAATCTCTACTTGCTAGACTTATTACTGAGTTCAAAGTGGTCATCAAAGATAAGCCTCTTTTGTATTCTTCGCTTTCTGCCAGCTTCTCCAACTTTTTGCTGGCGAGTGTTAGTTTGTTGAGTATCCAAAAAATTATGAGTTTGGGTACTCAATTTTCTTCCATGAGCCCGATTATTCTTGCGGTTCTTGGTCTTGGATCAATTACGGGTTCTGTGCTGCAAGGAAAATTAGACAAATATAAACGGAATTATATCCAACTTTTGCAATTAACATTCGTTGGTTTGTTGTTGTTAAGTATTGTGATTGGCTTCACACATTCTATAGTTGTGGTGTTTGCCTGCTTATTTGGTCTGGGAATTTTGGCCTCTACCATTAGCGTTGTTACATGGGGGATTCGTTTTGAGCGGAGCCAAGCAAACAACATGGGTTCTGTTGCTGGAATTACCGGAGCTATTTATAAAGCCCTCCCATTATTTGGTTTGCCTGTTTTGGGGCCCTTGATTGTAAACTCTTCACTACCAACCGTCATGGTTGGGGTTGGGCTGCTGATGTTAATTCCAATTGCAATGCTGTATACATTGGCTTTTGTACAGCCAATCCCTAAGCAAACATCGGCAGAAGATGGTGGTTCATGAGCAAAAAAAATCCTTTATACAAGGGTCTATTCGTTTGTCTGGAAGGCATTGATGGTGCTGGAAAAACAACGTTAGCCAAGCAATTGGTTATCCAACTTCAATCACAAAATATTGATGCTGTATTGGTTGAGAAAAACTCGAGTACCTTTGATAACCCGTTTGTGACTCGACATAGCAGTATCTTGAGCCCACTAATTTGGGATACTACCCCAGAAGCTCCGCTTTATTTACTTGGAGATAATCATTGGCTTCATTTGATTGCGGCCTGGCTTTTTTTAGTAGACCATGCTCGATTACAACCATTGCTGGTCAAACATTCCGTAGTTATTTCGGATGGATGGTACTTCAAATACTTGGCCCGTTTTACGTTGAAAGCGAACTTTGACCAAAGTTTGGTGCTCCATACTTTTCAGCAGCTTACCTCGCCAGATCAGGTAATTTTTGTCCACTTACCCCCAGAAGTAGCGGCGAACCGAAAAGCTATTTTTAGCACTGCTGAATCGGGGGGTATGGATAATTTTTCAGCTAATCCACGCGATGGGTTTATCGCTTACCAAACCAAAGTTCAAGCTCTGTTGGAAGAGTGGAGCCAGGCTTTTGGTTGGAATAAGATTGATGGTCAAACCACGGAATCACAACTTGTTGAGAAAGTGATTTGTGCTTTGAAGCAAGCAATTTGCTCTCCCATTACCTAGAACGTTTCTTGACATTTTAATGAGGAAAAAAATGCCCTACTTAAATAGCCATCCCCTAGCAGTCCTACCACAAGAGCATTCCATGGGAGACTCCCTTATACCTTACCTTGAGCTAAAAATTAATCGTTTGATCCGTGATTCGCGGGGGAATTTAGAGAAAATTAATGTTGTAGCTGAATATGATCGTATTATTGGTGATATTAGTCAAGAAAAGACCGAAAAAATGCTTAATTACAAAAGACCATCCACCACAGTAATAGGAGACCAAGCGGTGATTCGGTGTTTTCCAGGACGTGACTACGTGTTTCATTTTGCTTCCATTATGGCATCATACATACGGTTCAAGGGCTGGCATACAGTAGTAAATATGCAACTTCCGCCGTTGAAAATCTGTGACCAAACATTTGAAAAAAGTTTTCTTGATGGTGTCGAGAAACTGTCCGGTACAGTAGCTATAGTTGGAAAAATAGAAGATATCTATGGGTTTGATGATAACGCGGGCTGGCAGGGAGCCCAGGATTTCCTTTGGAAACATTTTGACATCCAAGGAGTCAAAGGAATTTTATTGGGTTGCCGTCATACTATTTGGGGTGATATAGCTGGGCGATTGGTTGAACAAATAGCCAATCTAGGTTTTGAAACAGTGATTTACGTTGGCAAATTGGGATCGCTCTATTCTCAGGATGTCCCTAGCCAAATGCTCGCCACTGGAAATAGTAGCTTTCTCCCTGACGGTAGAAAGGTCGAATGGGAAAACTTATTCGCTTCTGTCAAACATGAGTGCCTTGTGGATGGGGTGCATGTCACACTCCCCAGTGTTCTACAGGAATCAAAGGTTTGGCTACTTGAGCAATCTGGCCGATTTGTTGATCCAGAAATTGGACATATGGCCCAAATAGCCAATCAATTTAGAGTTCGCTTTTCTTACCTTCACGTAATTTCAGACAATGTGCGTAATAGGTCTTATCGCTTAGATTTATCCAATGAACGGCTTAAAGAAACTGTTCATCATCGGAAAAGGCTTTATCAGTTGAGCAGCAAAATACTGTACAAAGCTATTTCAATAGTTCGGTCTAAGTAACGCGACAAAAGTCACAGCCGTTGTTTCGGTTATACTAGACCTCTTGCACAAATCAAGGGGAGTCAAGTTCGTAATGATAGATGCCTGCAATGAGGCTGAGGCGTAAACCGAAACGCTTGCGACGATTGCGATAACGCTCTTGCAGGATGCGAAAGACTTTGAGTACATGTTCGACAGTCATCCGTTCACTTGCCAACTTGCGGTTGAAAGCGCGTTGTTCTTTAGAGAGTTCCTTCTTGGGAGGTTTACGGTGTGGCGTTTGACTGTTGGCATGAAGGTGTTTGATGCCTTGATAGCCTTTGTCCGCTTGCTTGGTCTCTTTAGCTACCACGACTTGTGCCTTCTGGGTATGTCGTTTTTTTCTTACCGGAATAGTACCTACGCTGTTTTTTTGGACGCTCGACAGGACTTTCTGCCCCATCTACCAAGATGACTTCAAAGCTAGTCTCACTTTTAAGCTGCTTTTTGCCTGGGAGCTTGAACTTACCCGAGCGTACGAGGATGTTCTCTACACGATTGCTGATACGACAAGCACTCGATTCGTGAATACCCCAATCATGTCCGAGACGCAAATAGGTGGGATAATCTCGCAGATACTCGAGCGTCAGTAACACCATATCCTCGGCACTCAACTTGAAACTGCGTCCGCGTTTACCCGTCTTCTCGGTTAAAGGACGGACCACCTCTGCCATCTCTTCAAACGTCTTTGGTTTCACACGCACCAGCCGCTTGAACTTTTTGCTCCTGAGCTTCTTTAGCCTCTCCCAACTCCCTGCTTTCGTATGTTCCATGCTCCATCTAAGTAGCTCCATGCTCACTTTGTCAGATAAACTTTCACTAACAAAGGACTTTTTCAAACATCATTTGACAATCTCATTATGGAAATACTTAACCCGCTTGGGGCTATTTGTGCAAGAGGTCTAATAAACCAAATGAAACTGTGCGTGTCGAGTAAAATTTTCACTGCATATACTCCAGGACTTACGCAAAACCAGGACTTACGCAAAAGTAGTACGGTAAGCAGAACAAAGGCGTTGTAACCTTGTCGTTACCCACATCTCTAGTTTCGCTGTCCTGGACAGCATTTCTAAGGTTAAAAGTTGGACTTTTGGGTTGCTTTTGGGCATCATTTTTGCACTAAAAAGACCCCTTCAAAGAAGCGGAAAATACGTGAAAATACTGATTTTTCCTTACAGAGCAGCATTTTTCGTATTTCTGAAATGTGGGTAATGACAAGCGTTGTAACCCCTTGTTCTTCCCAGATAAACGTAGGATTTGAAGAATCTTGCGTAAGTCCTGTACTCTTCAAAATCCTCGAGGGGTTCATCAAAATCCCCTCGAATCATACCCTTCGCACTACCAAACTGGCGAGACCGCTTGGGCTCCGCTACTATTTACTGCTTTGACGGCGGCTTCACGAGCAACGGCACATTCACCGATATTCCCGCCCGCGTCATGGTGACCCTAGACATCACAATATGCGAACCTGCACCAGCAACACTCGCGGCCTTAAAGCTATACACCTGACCATCTTCGCGTTTGCAGGCAACAATTTCAATAGAGCGTCCCATGGTCTTTTCCCAAGTTGTCATGATACTCGGGTCAATGCCCACCGTGCCAACAGGCAATTCTTGTTTTGAAAGTTGCACAGTGAGGCGTGCGGTACGCACTTTTTTCTCGCGCAGTTTTAAGACACCCGCTTTCATAAGGCGGTCAACGATGCGCTTAATATCCATTGGGTCTTCACCCGAACGTTCGGCAAGCTGTGCCAAGGTCGAGGAGCCATCTACAAATTTTAGAAGCGAAACTTCTTGTGCTTGCAGGTTGAGCGGGTCACTGAGTGAAACACCGTCGGCAAATGAAATCACAGCCTCGTCGGGAATAATATTGCTGTCGCGCAACGATTCGTCGAGGCGGCGAATGGCCTCGAGCATTAAGTTCTCAGTAGAGTTTTGCACGGTCTCTTCCGGTGCAGGTAAGCCAATTTGAAATTCAAAACTGCCGCGCTCGTCCGCGAATAAAGAGTAAACAGCTTCTTCACCCACATAGTGATTGAACTCAGCGTGAACGACACGCCCTTTTTCAAAATACACACGTGCTTTGCCTGTGGGATGCTCTATGGCTAAGCGGCCTGTGCGTGAGGATGAGGCCAAGAGCTGGAACAAATCCACGAGCGAAAATAACCCCAGGGTTCCTGTCATAGAAAGCTTCCTGTCATGAAAGCAAGGTTATCTTGCCAAAGTAGGCACGTCAACCGTAGCCCGTACAAAGGCTAGCGATGTGGCATTCTTGGCAGTTGCAACTATTTGTGTGGTGCCGTCTGCTTGACGTGACACGATACTCGAGACTCCCTCAAAATCCAAATCCCAGAATTGACCGACTAACATTGGATTAATACCATAACGAAGATAGAGGCGACGCTCGAGCCCCTGTGCAAGTCCATACTTGAACCACGCTTCACCTTCTGAACGTGTGGGATTTGCCGCCCACTTTCCCTCCCAAGGCAAGAAGTTCGCGCTTGGCATCACGACAATCTCTGCGCCTAAACCATCGAGGTGGTCAAGCACCGAGGTATAAAATGCATCAAGGCAAATGGGTACAGCGATACGTCCAACGGGTGTGTGCATGACTTGCAAATCTTGGGGTCGTCCTCGCGCTAAACCCAAACGTGACTCGAGACCCTTTGTCAAATGAATCTTGTGACTCTGTCCGAGGAGTGTTCCCCTTGGCGAAAAAATAAAGGACGTGTTGTACACCTTAGGATTGACAATGTGCAGTCCGCTCGAGGCTTCTTCGGTGATATGGGGCAGGAGGCTCGAGCCTGCCACAATGGTGACATCAAAACGTCTCGCTGCTTCAGCAAAAGCTGTGTGATAGGCCCTATATGCAGGCAGAGCAGAGGGTAAAAACACGGCACTTAGAGAAAAATGGCGATGGTGCAGGGCTTGTCTTAAAACGTCACGCCATTGACGTTTTAAAATACGGCGCACGGCTCCCTCGAGACTCGTATCTTGCAACGTCTTAGGTTCAGCGAGGGTCAGGAGCAGCGGCAACCCCATCATTTCTGGAAAAGCCACGAGCGTGGGCTCTTTTGGTAAGCCCTCGAGAGCTCCTTCGGTGAGTTGCAACACCCATTGCCGAAAGGTTTCGGGCGTTTGGTAATGCCTCAACTTCACCTGAGCTTGCACCGCAACAAGATTCATCACGACGCTAGCGTAGCAAAGTAAGGTAGCGGAAAGCTAAAAATGCTTTAAGACTTCTGCCTTTGCCTTCAACCCTCCCTCATCCAGAACTCGGTATACTTGGCGGCGTGCTAAACCGTTTGTCTCGTTATCTTCTTAATGAAACTGTCTGGCTTTACTTTTTGGGGGTATTAGCGTTTTGCCTGTTACTCTCGGTAGATCGCATGGTGAGTTGGGCAGGATTTTTTGTAGACCGAAATGCCTCACTGCTACAAGTGGGGCAAATTATGCTCTATAGCGCGCCCGAATTTTTGCGCCTTGCTATGCCAGCGAGCATCGCGTTTTCGGTGCTGCTCGCTACAGGTCGCCTTGCTAAAGATTCTGAACTAAAAGCAGCCTATTCTTCGGGTGTACCTCCCGTGAAGCTCCTCTTCGCTATGCTGCTCTTTGGTTTATGTATTAGTGCATTAACACTTCTTAACAATAGTTTTTTACTGCCCAGAGGCGAACAAAATAAGGACCGCATTGTTGACAATATTTACAACGGCACGACCTTACCACCTGCTGAAATGCAACGGGACATGGCTTTTCGCACGAGTAACGGCAATATTTTTTATGCTGGCCGCGTTCAGCGTAACGCAGATATGGCCCGCACTGAAACGAGTCTCGAGGGTATCTTAGTAAGGCAACCCGACGGCACGACCCTCACTGCTCCTAGCGGCGTATGGGACAGCAGCAACAATACCTGGACGCTAACAAGTGTGCAACGCATTGACCCAGAGGGTAAAGACAGCACAGAAAGTGAACTTGTCTTGCCCTTTAATGTACCCCCCGCGAGCCAGCAACTTACCGATGACGAATATCTCACACTGGGAGATTTATGGCAGCGTGTTAGAGATAACCGTGCGGTAGGTGGTGATGTAGAAGGTGCGCTTTATACTTTTCACAAAACCATTGCTGACGCACTGAGTGCGCTCGTCTTTGCGTTTATTGCCTGCGTGTTGGGTTTAGAGTTGCACGGACGCAGCGCAGGTTTTGCTTGGACTATCGTGCTAATTTTGGCGTTTTGGATACTCTGGACACTCTCGCAAAGTCTTTTCGAGCAACAGGTATTATCACCTCTTGCTGCTGCTTATTTTTCAATTCTGGTGATGGGTACACTCGGTGCCACCTTGGCATGGTGGCGGTTGCGATGACAAATTTACGAAAATTTTGGGCCAGGCTCGAGCCTTCTACCTTTAGTGGCTACCTCATGCGCGAAATTTTGCCGCTGTACGGTGCCGGCATTATCGCCTTCATGATGTTGCTGCTCGGGTATTTTTTGATTGAACTTTTAGCAGACGTTCTCTCGAGGGGCATCTCCCCTGGGCTTATCGCACAATTTTTGCTTTACAGCTTGCCCACGGCTGCGGGGCCAGCGATTCCTCTGGCACTTTTGTTTGCAACACTCCTTGGCCTCACACGTTTAACCCAAGATAGCGAAGTTAAAGCAGCTCTCTTACTCGGTTTAGGGCCAGGAAGATTTTTAACACCAATGTTGCTCTTAGGGTTGCTCATTGCCGTGATTGGATTTATCAATAACAATGTCATCATTCCTTGGGGTCAGCAACGCGCTCAGCAAATCCAAAAAGATATTTTGTTGCAAAGCCCCGAACTCTTTTTGAAAGACCGCACTTTTTTTCAAGACCCCTCGCAAGGGCGCAGTATTTATATTGAAAATCTGACAGCGCAAGGTGGCTTTGAAAATATCACGGTGATTCAATCGGGTGGGGCAGCCGGCCCTAGTGAAATCATCTCCGCCGAATCGGGTCAACCGGACAACGAAGATGGCGTGTGGAATTTAACGGACGTGCGCTTTAGTACCTACCGCGACAATCGTCTTGTTTTAGACATTCGCAGTCCGAGCGTACGTTTACCCGTGCGCCAACTTGCCGTCAGCAGTAATGGTTCACAACCCTTGCGCTATTTACCCCTGCAAGAACTTATTGCCAGGGTGCGCTCGAGTGAACCTGGTCGCGCGCGCGCCGAGTGGACAGCCCTGCACCAAAAAATTTCGGAGCCTGTCGCGGCCATTGCCTTTGCTGTCTTTTCTCTCGGTATTGCGCTCGTGAGCTTTCGCCGCGCTGCTGGATTAGGACTCGTAGCGGTTCTCTTCTTAACCTTTATCTACTACGCCACCTGGACACTCGCCGATGTGGTAGGGCGCAATGGTGTACTACCGGGTTGGATTGCGGGTTGGTTCGCCGTCGCGTTGTATGCAGTCGTGGGTGCTCTTCTCTTAATCTTCTCGTGGCGAAGGTAATTATACCCTCAGCCTACCCGACGCTGCGCTCAAACTTCGTACACTTCTTGTTAGGGAGAAGACTCGCACAAGGTGAGGAGCTAGTTTTATGTCTGGTGTTTTTCTTCATTAAATTTCTTCCTTCTACCTTCTCTCTTCACCCTTCTGCCCTTTCTCACCAACCCTCTCGTTAGTCTTATAAGGACTGCACTGCAAAGGTCTCCTAATGCGCTGGTTTTTTCTTCTTCTCTTTTTGTTGGGCTTTGCCCACGCTGCTCAAATTAAGATTGAAACAGACCCAGCCGATCCTAAACCCAGGCTCGAGATTCGCAATGTCGTGTTACCCAATGGCACGGAAGTTGAATATTACGTCTTAAAAAGTACACCAGCCAAAATTACGATTGATGAAACCACGACAATTATTGGCAATCACCTCGAGATTGATATTACAAACAGACTCGTGCGGATGATAGGTTACGGCAGCATCAGCACACAAGACGATGGCACCACCGAAGGCAATGACCTCGTGTTTGATCTCGAGGATGAAACTTTCACCGGACGCGACGTACTTATTAGCACCGCCGACTTAGATGTCATTGGCGTAGATGCCAACCGCATTCCCGGACAAATCAATATTCAAACTGGGCGTTTTTCACCTTGCACACGCTGCAATCAGAAAATCGAAGATTATGGTTTTCGCGCAAAGCAAATCGTGCTCTATCCTGGTGACCGCCTCGTCGCTTATGAGGCGAGACTCGTTATTCGTGACGCACCCGTGTTGTATTTTCCCGTGTTGGTCGTGCCGCTCGCACCCCTTGACCGTCAGCCTAAACTCTCAATTAACAGTGGGGACGCATCTAACCGCGCGGAAATTTTTCTGGATTGGCCTTACGTTATGGGAGCCAATGCTTATGGCATGGTGGGTGTGCGTTACTACGCGGATATTCTGCCGGGTGAAGGCGGTTTTTTAGGCAATACCATTTTAGGCGGGGCTCCAAACACGAGTTATTGGGGAACCTATGTCAATCATCAATTTATAACGACGACCGGCGACGGTAATTTTCTATTTGATTACACCCCCGAGTTTTCCGAAGACGACCCCGCCGATTTTAAGGTGCGCTTTCAATACGACACCGACCCAGAACTTAACCGCTTCCAAACCAGTATTCTCTTTAACCGCGATGATACGAGTATTCCCAACATGGCCGATTACAAGGTGAGTTTTCGCAATACGGTTTCCGGCGTGAACATGGTGTTTACAACCCAAGGCTTTACGGATTTAGAACCGCGCGATGACAACCGCCAACCTAGCTACGGCTCCCCACTTTACACCTACGGCGAATTTGAAATCAGTCCTGAGGCGGACAGTTTTGATTTGGGTTTTTTCACTATTAGCAATATGCTTTTAAAACTAGGTGGCTTTGGTGATTCATCCGATCAGCAAACCTTTGAAGAGGATGAACTCGTGATTATAAGCGCTGGGCGTATTTGGGAACAGCACACACTAACACTCGAGCCCCTCAACCCTTGGCGTGGTTTAGAAATCACCGGCAACACCGCATTTCAGGGGCAGTATTATTCGACTGAGGAACGCGCCATCAATTGGAACACAACCTTGGGTGCACAGCAAAACTTTGGCACAGTAAGCAGCTTAAATCTTAGTTTTGTTCGCAATACTACAGAAGGCGAAAGTCCCTTTCAGTTTGACAGTGTCAGCGAAAACCGTTCGATTTACTTAGAAGGTAATTTTAGTTTAACACCTGCACCTTGGCTTAGTTTTAGCACGGGAACACGCTACGTGTTTTTTAATCAACGCCGCTCGACTAATATTGGTTTTGATCCTCTTATTACACAACTCACCCTATTTGGAAATTTAAGTTGGCTTAACTTGAACTTTCAGCATACCTATGACTCACGTGAGGCGAGCCGCGATAGCAAACTCACCACGACCTTTCGTTTAGGTTCACCCGAGCCCAGACTTGATGGAGCGTTAACCTTAACCTACATCAAAGACTTTATTCCTGAAGGCCGTACACCAAGAGATGAAAGTGAGTTTACGTTTGAATTTCGTTATGGAGTTACACCGTATTTAACGTACCGCATGGCGGGCGGCTCTTACGCCGAACCACCCACCGATACAGGTGCCATCAAACCCCTCGAGTTCTCCATCACCGCTGGCACCGAAGACCAACAAGATTACATTCCGAGTTTTGGTATTATCTACAATTATGACTTTAACGAAACACGCCTTGATGAAATCGGCTATCGTTTTACCGCTTCAGCACAACCTATCGAACTTGATGTCAATCAAACGTTTGGCATTCGCATCAACACTGGCAGTGACACGAATGGTGACGGTATTGCCGATACACCCGAAACGACAAGTTATCAAATCACGGATGCTCGCTACCGCGTCACCTGGCGCAACGCAGTTTATTTTGAAGGCTCCGGTTACGCTTTTATGCGCCCCTTTGAACTCGAGGCGAGTCAGACGCAAAATTGGAGCTTTCGCCTCGAGGATGACATCCCTAATGAAGACGTGCGCTTTGCGCTAAGCTATAGCACAACGTATTACCCTGAAGGCTATCCTGACCCCAGCAAACAAAAAGTCATTGGACGTTGGTTTGAAAATACAACGCTCGAGGCCAGCGCAGGTCTAAGTGATGTCAGCGTGTTTGGTGTCGCTCTCGACCTCGACTTTTTAGCCACTTGGCGACTGCGCGACGACATTTTAGAGCGTGGCTATTTGCAAAACTTAGGGTTAACGTTTTTTAGTGATGTCAACGGGTGGCTTGGTATACAAGGAAGTTTAGGCTATCAAGGCACCTATGACCCTACCCTCGACGACCTCTCGTTGAGCAGCCTCACACTCACCGATGTTGCCGTCACGTTCCGTGTTACACCCGAGCTTTATGTTTCAGCCGTCTTTAACGAAGCCTGGGATTACACGCTCGACAATCCATACAACTTTCAACCTGAGTTTCGCCTTATTTGGGATCGGTGCTGCTGGGCCCTCTATAGCAGTTGGGATACGGCTACAGGCGAATTCACGCTCACACTCACCACACCTGGGCAAGAAAACGAAGGCTTTACACAAGCTTTTGACAGCGCGCTCAAACTGCCAGGTCGTAAAGAAGATGACACGACCCCCTAAACACTACCCTACCGTAAACACCACGAAACCTAAAGGAGGTTACTGTGCGTTCTCTTTATTTATTTATCGCGCTTCTTCTGTTAGCAAGCTGTACAGTATTAACAAGTTGTACAGGTACACCCACAGACGTTGACCCACTCTTTGTCATTGCCGGCGTGCAAGATACGGGTGGTGCTAATCCGAGCATTCTCGTTTTACAAGACCGCATCTTTGAACCCGAGTTAGCGTCTGGGCCACGGTTTGCGGTCTTTGCCTCACAACCGCTCGAAGCCCCCGTCGTTGCTTTTGCTACGGTGACGGAAACCAGCACACCCGACGAACTCATCGTGCTAAGTCGCAGTGGAACTGCCGGAACGGTGCGTGGCTTCCTAGATTTTTTCAACACTCGAGCCCTCACGGAAGGTCAAGCGGATACATTTTCTACGCTACGTCCGCGCATTGACCTAAGCACACTCATCACGAGCAATCTTTGTCCGATAGACGTGCAGGTTACACGTAGTGGCGATTACGCAGTCATTTTTAATAGCCCGAGTGTGTGCAACATCAACAACGCACAAGACAGTATTGTCACACTATCCCTCAGCACGACAGCAGGGAGTGTTGTCTCGACTATTCTTTCAAATGATAGTCCTGCCAATCCACTCGTCCGTGGCCCAGTCTTTAGCAATGGCATCAGTCAAGGGGGCATGTACTTAGACCAAAGCAGCGACGTACTCTATATTTTGCGGCGTAGCGTCAGCAATATTATTCTCAAGCGACTCGAGTCCAGTACCTACATTGAAGAAGACCCAGAAACAAACACAGATAATGGCCCAGACATCTCGAACAACATACCAATTAGCAATGAAGACTTCCGCGATATGACTAAAGTGGGCAGTGAACTCGTTTTGTTGGGGACAAACACGTATGTAGCAGCACCCCTAAGTTTTACAGAAGATTTTGCTCCCGAGCCTGTCACGACACTTTCCATTCAGGCCCAAGATGCTAGGGCTTTTGTACCTGACCCCAGCACGACGCGCCTTTTTATTTTAGACAACGACAGACTCGTCTATCACGCTGACATAACAGAAACCGAAAATACTGAACTCGAGCTTACCGCCATAAGTTCAACGATTAATACCAAAGATAGCTACCTCTATATGGCAGGCACAAACTACTTAGGCATTTTGGATGTGTTGTCGTTAAGTGAGACTACAACAGACCTATCGCCACTTTTTACTGAGGAAACCTGTGACGCAACTGAAAAAGCTGATCCGAATACCAGCAATGGCTTATGCCGTTTGAATAATCCTACGGTGCTGAGTTGGGCGACAGGAATTTTACTTCCAGAAGAGTAAGTGAAAAGCTAAAGCAGAGAGCGAGGGTTGAACCAAAGTGCCAAGGCTAAAGATTTTACGAGCTTTTCCTCTTGGATACATTTCAAATTTTAGGGCGTATCTTTTCTTTTTCCCTATCTAATACGGATTCTGAATGAATGGTTACATAATTCAGCTCAAACGCCGTGGGATTGTACCTTTCGTAGGGGCGAGAGGGCCCTCGTCCCTACAAGTAAATTGGCAATAAACGAAATCCGTATAAGATAGAATTCAACTATGACAACGCTTGCAATTAACACCTCTCGACTCCTGCAAGAACTAAACACACTCGCCACGTTTTCCGAAGTTCCTGCACCCGCAGTTACTCGAGTCCTCTACACAGAGCAAGACATGAAAGCGAGAGCCTATCTCAAAAATCTTTTTGCAGACGCTAGGTTGCACGTGCGCGAAGACGCACTCGGTAACACTTATATTCGCTGGCAGGGTTCGGATGACACATTAGCGGCAGTAGCTACAGGCTCGCACATAGACGCAATTCCAAATGCAGGTATGTATGACGGCACGGTAGGCGTGCTAGGCGGACTCGAGGCCATCCGCGCTTTGCAAGGGGCAGGCTTCACACCCAAGCGCAGTATCGAACTGATTTTATTTACCGCCGAAGAACCTACACGCTTTGGGGTAGGTTGCCTCGGCAGCCGCGCGATGACTGGCACCTATACACCTGAAACGCTTTTACTCCTTGAAGACAAAGAGGGTAAAAATCCAGATGAAGCACGGCGTGAAGTGGGTTTTACAGGCGAGCTCAAAGACGTACAACTTGCAGAGGGTCACTATCATGCGTTTATTGAATTGCACATCGAACAAGGGCCGCTGCTCGAGCAAAAAAACTTGCCGATTGGTGTGGTTACGTCCATTGCTGCACCAAGTACGCTTACGATAACGCTCGAGGGTTACGGTGGCCACGCAGGCGCACTCCTCATGCCTGACCGCCGCGACGCACTAACCGGCGCAGCTGAAATTGTACTTGCTGCCGAAGAAGCTGCGCGGAGTAGTGGCAGCATTGACAGCGTTGCCACGGTTGGAATTTTAGACGCAGGGCCGAGAGCGGTAAACAGCGTACCGAATAAAGTGTTTATGACGGTAGATGTGAGAGATATTGATTTAGCTAGGCGTGACAGAATGATTGACTATATTAAAAGTACGGTACAAACCGTAAGCGAAGAGCGCAAATTGTTAGCTAGAGTTGAAACGCTTAACGCTGACCCACCTGCAACCTGTAGCAACACCATTATCGCAACGATTGAGCAATCTGCTAAAGACCTCAGTCTGCAAACTCTGCCGATGGTAAGCCGCGCCTATCACGACAGTTTATTTATGGCCAGGCTCTGCCCTGTCAGCATGATTTTTATTCCTTGCAAAAACGGTTGGAGCCACCGCCCAGATGAATACAGTTCACCTGAAGCAATTACGAATGGCGTGAACGTTTTAGCGCACACATTGATGAAACTCTCGAGCTAAACTCTGCTCATGTCTATTCGCCCTTTTTATGATGCGACAACCCATCTTTACTGGATTTTGAAAGGTCGCGCGGAACAAGGCATTCCAGAACGCCTAAAAGTTGGTCAAATGTTTACCCTCGAGAAAACCGCCTTATTCAACTATCCCAGCCATCAAGTTTTACTCGTTTGCAATGATGATTTTGTAGCTCTTGCTTATGCCAGAGTTTTATCATTCGAGCAAAGTGACGAGCTGACTCGAGTCCACTGTGAAGTTGTGAAAACGCTCGAGCCCCTCGAGCAACACCACCTCACCCAACATTTGCAAACCACCCAAAAACTTATAGTAGAACTATGAAGGACAAACCCCTGACCGATAAACCCCTAACAGACAAACACTTTATTGGACTCGTGCAATCTATCCTCAGCTCGGCACAAGCCGCACTTGGTGAAACGCATAGCCCGATGGCCACACACCTCGCTAAAGACGGTATTTTGCGCCGTGAAACTGCCGAACGCGGTTTGGAACTGCTTAATATGTTGCAAAGAAAAACACTTGGCAACTTAAATGAAACCGAACGCGACGCGCTTTATCAAGCACAGAAAGCAATTACTGAAAAACTTGCTGTGAGCGGGAAAAATTAAAGGTAGCTTAAACAAACCATGTCAAACAACATTTTCATCACGCGGCGTGTGCCGCACGTAGGCATTAAACTTTTGCAAGATGCTGGCTTTAAGGTCGAGGTTCATGACTCGGATTTACCGATAGAAAGAAGTGTATTGCTCGAGCGTCTTTGTACTGGTAACTATAAAGCACTGCTCACAACCCTCAGCGATAAAGTCAACGATGAACTTTTAAACGCTGCACCGAATCTTAAAATCGTGGCAAACTTCGCAGTCGGTTACGACAATATTGACGTACCTGCTTGCACGAAGCGTAACGTTCTCGTGAGTAACACACCTGGTGTTTTATCCGAAGCTACTGCCGACCAAGCCTTCGCGCTTATCCTCGCAGTAGCGCGGCGCGTGGTTGAAGGTCATACGCTGGTCACTCATAACGAATGGCTCGGCTGGGCTCCTATGCAACTTCTAGGGCAAGATATTACTGCTAAAACTCTCGGCATTATTGGTATGGGGCGCATTGGATACGAAGTGGCTAAACGCGCTAAAGGTTTTGATATGAAAGTGCTGTACTTTAATCGCAACCGCAACTTAGAAGCTGAGGCAAGGCTCGAGGCCCAGCATATTCATGCACAGCATGTTGACTTAGCAACCCTTCTAAAGGGAAGTGATGTTATCTCCATCCACTGCCCTTACAGTAAAGACACGCATCACCTCATTGGCGAAAGCGAATTCAACCAAATGAAGCCAAACGCGATTCTCGTCAATACAGCGAGGGGCCCCATTGTCCACGAAGCAGCGTTGGTAAAAGCCTTACAAGAAAAACGCCTCTGGGGTGCCGGTCTCGATGTTTTCGAGTTTGAACCCGAGGTCATGACTGAACTCAAAACTATGTCAAACGTCACGCTAGCTCCACATTTAGGTTCTGCCACGGAAGGCACAAGAGACGCAATGATTACCTTAGCAGTAGAGGCCATTGTTGCTGTGTTGGACGGCAAAGGAGTGCCGCATTTACTTAATGGTTCGATGTTTCCGGGTTAGCCATACATTACACCGTTTCGGCGGTTAAGTGATATGAGTCACTTAACCTTTCCAGGTGCAAAATCCTGGGGCTTATCTACAATGTCAGTGCTTGCGGATTTTGCACCTGGAACCGAGCGGAGCGAGTAGAAATAGAGACATTCCGATTTGAGTCACTTAACTATAGCGCATTGCATAATGAATGACAGTGATCAATAGAATAGCCCGCATGGGAGAAACAGCGCAGAATAGCCTGCAAGGTGAGTGAGGCAATGGCTTGGACAAGCGCGTTGTCTAGGGCTTGAAGCGTTTTGACTTTGGCAGAACGGATAAAG
>JBOFGY010000192.1:0-4589 GCA_051649365.1 Trueperaceae bacterium | reverse complement strand
CGTCAAGGCTTTGTTCTCTTGCCTAAACGCTGGCGAACGCTCTTTCGCTTGGACAGCACGGTTTTGTCGGCTGCCTCGTGATGACGAACGGCTTCCAGAAACGCTAGCAAATCTACACTTTCTAGCTTTCGCTGTTGTCTTGCTTAAACGCTTTACTGACCTCATGGCAAGTTCTCAAAGTCCATAACTCGCTCTAGCAGAAGTATAACGCTTTGCACTATTCCACTTCCTCGAGCGTCACAAGTCCACGCTTCAGCGCAAAGACTGTTGCATGAGCACGGTCACGCAAATTCAGTTTATTCATGAGGTTTGCAATGTGGGAGCGCACGGTGGTTTCGCTAATACTTAGCCGCTCAGCGACTTGTGAGTTACTATGACCCAAAGCGACTTCACGCAAGACCTCGAGTTCCCTTGGCGTAAGGTCAGCTAAATTTCCTTGCTGCATATCATCAAGCAGTGCATCTGCTGCAATAGGGTCAATGGCGCGTTGACCTTTTGCGGCACGGTAAATTGCGTCAATTAAATCTTGCGCTCTCGTGACTTTTAGAATATAGCCAATGGCACCCGCACGAATCGCCTCCTGAATCTGATGCGGCTGCACGGTAGACGTGAGCATCAGCACAGAGGTCTTTTGATTAAGCGCGCGAATCTGCCGTGTGGCTTCGATGCCGTCAAAGACAGGTAACAACAAATCCATGAGCACGACATCTGGTTTGAGCGTTTTGGCTTGCGCGACTGCTTGTGGGCCGTCACCTGCTTCACCCACAATTTCAATATCATCCCTGGCAGATAAAAGCATTCGCAAACCTTGGCGCACCACTACATGGTCATCCACCAGTAACAAACGAATCACGCTGTCACCATACTTGCTACAGGCACGAGAACTTTGAGCGTTGTACCTTTGGGGGAACTTGAAAGCTCGAGCGTTCCACCAATCGTCCGAATGCGTTCGCGCATTCCCAGCAAGCCAAAACCCGAATTATCTGCGCCAGCATCAAAGCCTTTGCCATCATCGCTGATGTGCAGGCACACCCTTGCTGATTGTTGCGTAAGGACTACGTCAACACGCTTTGCCTCAGCATGACGCGCAACATTATTTAGAGCCTCTTGGCAAACTCTGTATAAAACATTTTCAATAACAATGGGCAAAGTTTCATGGAGTTGTGTCTTGACGTTCACAGGAATTTCATAACGCTCACTCCACAAAGTTATGAAATCTTGTAAGGACTCGAGTAAGCCCTGCCCCGTCTTGGTTTCCGAGCGCAACTGTGACAACACTTCACGCAAATCATCTTGCGCCCGTGTCGCCATCTGTGAAAGTTGCTCAGCCTGCACTGCTGCTTTGGACGGGTCACGGCGAATCAGCGAAGCCAAATCATTTGTGCCCATCGCCAAGCTAAACAAGTGCTGCGAAATAGAATCATGCAAATCGCGTGATAGAGCCAAACGTTCTGCCGCCCTCGCATTGCGCTCTGCCGCAAGTGCCAACATACTGTTTTGTTTTGCTGCTTCTCTTAGTTCTTTCATTTGATGAGAGATTGTGTCTGCCATGTGGTCAAACTGTTGTCCGAGTTGCCCAACTTCATCGAACCTTGTTTCAAACGTGCGCGCCTCCAAATTACCCGAGGCAACCGCCCGACTTGTCTGGGCAATGCGCTGCAAGCGGCGTAGTAGCGGTGCCACGACAAGTAATGAAAGTAACAGTGATAAAGGGATTGCTACAATAATCACCCAGCGAAAATATCGCCACATCACTCTAAAAAAATCTCTTAAATAAGAGGAAACTATGGTGTTCTCGTTAATTTGAACGACGGCAATTTGCCTATCACTTAGTTGTTTGCGTTTTTCACGCCAAGGTTCTCCGTCTACCCTACACGCTTCAGGTTTATCGCCTACAGAACAAGGCAAGTCTCCCCAAATATAACTCACACGCTCGTCCATTCCAATTAAGTAACCCCGTTGATTGTCGTGGGCTTTGCACGGCCCACACTTTTCTGAATCGTAAGAAGCAATCACCAGATTAAACATGGCCTCATCAATAAGAGGAAGGGTTAAGCTGTCAGAGACATAAGCAATTACAATGACTACAAAAGCCGTTATCATCGTTAGAATAACGGACATAACGTAAAGCCTTACGGAAACTGAACGCATACGCTAAGAATACGACTTTGGTAGGAAGACTGTCTCAACAAATTGTTGAGATACTATCCACACCGCACGGTAGTAACGATTTGTTTTCTACCTTATACTCAAAACTACAAGGAGACTTCTATGGCTTCCATTCTCACGCAACCAAGTATAAAAACACAGACACGGCTCGAGCCCAACCGCTTCCGCCTTCTCGCAGGTATCCCTGTCCTCTTTGGAGTGTTTCTTTCTCTCATGGGCCTAGCCTGGGATATTAACTGGCACGACGACGTTGGCCCAGATACCTTTTTCACGCTGCCGCATACCTTTCTTTATGGCGGTGTAGCAATTGCCGGTTTAGCTTGCTTGTATGTCGTGCTTCGTAGCACACTTAGCTATCAGCGCGGGCAGCGCATTTTTCCAAAGGAGCAACTCACGTATATCTGGCCTGTTTTTCGCGCACCGCTCGGGTTTATTATTGCAGGCTTTGGTGCAGCTATGTTTTTAACCTATGGTGCCTACGACGAAATCTGGCACCGCACCTTTGGTTTTGATGTCACGCTCGTGTCTCCGCCACACCAAGGACTGCTTTTATCTGTTGTCGTTAGCATGATCGGTGCAATCAGTATTTTTGCTGGCGCAAAAAACACAGAGCACAGACTTACAGGAAAAATGCTCGGCGTGAGTGCCGGCATCGCCATCTTATTTAGTTTCCTGCCTTTTATTTTAGTCGTCATTCAGGAAATTGTGCCATACCAAAATGCCTTTCAGCTTAGTATTGCAGCGACGTGCACGCTTGGATTACTGATGGCAAGTAGCATCACCAAGCGTGTCGGCACCGCCACACTGGTCGCACTTTTTGCCACACTGATTAGAACCGTAGCCTGGTATTTTGCACCGTGGGCCACGCAAGTTTACGCAGATTCACTCGGGCTTTTTATACGAGACTATTCAGATGGTATTCCAGGTTTTGCAGCGACCTTACCCACGTACATTTTGGTAGCAGGCATTGTCATTGACGCGGTACTCTTCATATTCAAACGCACGAATTTCAGCCTAAAAACTGCTGTTGTTATCTCAGGAAGTCTGGCGAGCCTACTCATTGTTTTACCGTTTAACTTCTACCGCCTCGAGTGGCAAGACTTTCTGCTACCTTCCGTTCCCATCGCTCTGGCTTTAGGCGCACTCTTTGGCTGGATTGGCTGGAAACTCGGGGCCATTATGAACGCATCTAAAACATCTTTATCTCAAACAAGCATCTCGCAGTAGAAAGGAAGTTTTGTATGCGCCACTTTTTTATACTTATCCTTGCCTTCACCACGTTTTCACTGGCACAAAACCCAATCACCCTGGCACACACCGAACAGGTAAAGGTCGGGCCCTACAACGTCACGGTAGGCTTTAGCCGTTGGCCCGTTCAGGCAGACCGCTCGTTTGATTTAGTTTTTGATGTCGAAGGCGGCATCCAGGACAAAACAGGAACGGTGACACTGGTCGCACCCACGCTCAAAGATAGTGATGATTTTTTTAACTATCCGTTTCCACTCTCGAGATTTGCTCGAGACCGCACCATGTGGGGTTTTGATGTGATTGCCTTTCCAGAACAAGGACAGTGGCAATATCAGTTCGTGATCGACGGGCCGCAAGGGCAAGGTACAGGAACACTTGATGTAGTATTTCTGGAACGTCCAGCCTTTTTGCCAAGCGTCGTAAATTGGTCAATCGGGTTTATTCCGCTTATCGTACTCATCGTGCTTATTATCGTGAGTTGGTTGAGGGTGCGTCCTAGTAAACGCCCTGAAACCTGGACGTGGAATGACAACGCTCAAGCAGGTTGATTGAGTTGCACGATTATCCCCGCAGGGTGGCGCAAAAAGGCCATGTGCATTTTTGCGGACTCGTTTAAGAAGAGTTCGCGTTCAACCGTGTAGCCCTGGTCTAGCAATTCCTGATATTTGCTTTTGATATCTTCAACCACAAACGCTAAATGCAAAAACCCAGGTGCAGGTTGACCAGGGTTGGCAATAAGTTCAACATCTACACCTGTGGCTTCATTGCGAAGGAATACAGTTTTTTCACCCGTGCTGTAGTGTTTACCCCAACGGTTCACACCCATTTGAATCGTTTCAAAAAGGTTGATGCCGTCCTCGAGACTACTGATAGAAAGCGCAATATGATCTAGTTTCATTGTCTTAACAGTTTAACGTATTTTAGGCTCATAGCCGCAAGAGCAACTGGTTTGGGGTGTGTCTTAAAAATGACGCTCGCTTGGTACGTAGTAAAGAATTTTTTACCACAGAGACACAGAGATAAATTAGACATCTTGCGAAATTACGAAAAGGCTTATTTTACACGGGGAAATGGCGATAGGGAGTCACGAAAAAGGCGACAAGGATGCTTCAGTAACCTCTGTGCGCCCTTGACTCAGAGACTTTCTGAGGGTCTGGGTAGGGATTTCTTGC
>JBOFGY010000191.1:0-10126 GCA_051649365.1 Trueperaceae bacterium | reverse complement strand
GCAAGCGCGCTGGCGCTGGAATCATCACCTCGTGCGCGGTCTTTCTCCTTGGCAACGCTTGACGGGCAAAGTTTCACCGCACTGGCTTTGTGCCCTCGTTACTCCTCTTAGTCGCTCAACCGATTTCTCGGGGTGACTCGAAAACAATTTTTTGTTCAATCTCGCTTGACAGTGGCAAGATACTGAGAGTAGACTTACGTTTGCTGCCTATGCGTGGCACCTTATCAACGCGGGGTGGAGCAGTCTGGTAGCTCGTCGGGCTCATAACCCGAAGGTCATTAGTTCAAATCTAATCCCCGCAACCAAAACCATATCTCGAGCCCCGCCCTAAAGCGGGGTTCACTATTTAGGATAGAGTGAACGTGATGGACACAGCAACCCCAACCTACGCAGGCTTTGTAACGATTATTGGTAAGCCCAATGTCGGCAAATCCACCTTGCTCAACACCATGCTGGGCATTAAAGTCGCGCCGATTTCACCTAAACCGCAAACAACCCGCAAAGGTGTGCGCGGTATTTACACCTATGAAGACAAACAGCTCGTTTTTGTAGACACACCTGGCTTGCACCGTCCAAAAGATGCTCTCGGGGATTATATGAACCGCGAAATTCGCAATGCCATAAGTGATGTCGAGGCAATTGTCTGGGTCGTTGACCTGCGCCGTCCACCCAGTGATGAAGACAAAGACGTAGCACGCTTGCTGGACGGGCTCGAGCCTGGCACCCCGGTGTACTTAATTGGCAATAAAACCGATGTGGCTAAATATCCCGACGAAGCGATTAATCTCTACAAAGACCTTTATCCAAAACTCGAGCGTGTTTATAGCTTAAGCGCACTCAATGACCCTGAAGCTGTTTATGCGCTACGCGAAGATTTGTTTAAGCTTCTACCCGAAAGCCCTTTCTTCTTTCCCGAAAATATTCGCAGCGACCAATCACGCGAGCAGTGGGCTGCCGAGCTTATCCGCGAAAGCGTCATGATTATGCTTCGCGAAGAGTTGCCTTACACGGTTGCTGTACAAGTTTCTGAATGGCGTGAGCCAACCAAAAAAGACCCCTTGCTTATTGCTGCAGATATTTGGGTCGAGAAAGCCAATCACCGCATGATTGTGTTGGGCAAAGGTGGCAAGATGATTAAAGAAATTGGTCAGTACGCTCGCAAACAGCTCGAGGTTTTCTTGCAGCAAAAACTGTTTCTCGAGTTGCATGTCGAGGTGCATAGCAACTGGCGGCAAGACACAGAGGCGTTGCGCGAACTAGGGTATGAAAACTGAACTCCCGTACTTAATTTGCAATATACAGAAGACTAAATCTACCCGTGGGCCTTTCCTCCCTAATAGAGGGGACTGAGGGGATGCCACTTAATGCACGTTGGCGCAAACTTGCTACGCTGCCGAGCGCACGTGGGCGCGACGCGATGCCTGGTGTGTACGAACTTGCTGGTGAAGAAAAAACTATTCTTTATATTGGGCAGTCTGCCACCGACGTTCCCAACCGCATTCGTCAACATTTAGAAAAAAACAGTTGTGTGCTGGAGCGTGTTGCCTACTGGCGATACGAATACAGCCGCGTACCCCAAGTCGACGAAGCCAAGCATATTGAGCTTTATAAAAAACGTTTTGGGAATTTACCTCCCTGTAACCGCGCTACACCCACCGTGAGAGATACAAAACGACGCTGGCTCGAGCGCAGCCGAGGTTAAGTATTTCTGATACTCTATAACTCGACAACCCCTCACGTGTTGATAGCTGTGTACTGCCAAGCGCAACGTACAAGAGAACAACCTCGCGCTGTTACCTCACAGCGAAAAGGAGCTTTATGAAGCAGATTGCTACTATGTTACTTGTTTGCTTTTTTACCTTCGTATTGGCCACTACTGCAGATGGCGACAGAGCCCTCGAGACAGGTGACTACCAACAGGCTGTTGCGCACTATCAAGCCGCCGCTGACCAACGCGCTGATAATGTCGAAGCGTTGTACAAGTTGGCGCAGGCAAAAGTTTATTTAGCTGAAACCTCAACGGGCGCAGAAGCCGAAGCTCTGTACACCGAAGCCACTGACCACGCGCGGGCTGCTATTACCCTTGCTCCAAACGACCCCAACACCCATATGGAACTGGCGCGAGCCCTCGGTAGACTCGCGCAGTTTAAGGGCGTGTTGCAATCGCTCAATTTAGCTGCGGAAGTCAAGGAAGAGTTAGAGGCTACCCTCGCCATAGACCCGAACTTTGGAGCCGCTCTTCACGCCCTCGCACTCTGGCATCACAACGTACCTTGGATAGCTGGTGGACGCAACGGTGAAGTCCGCCCACTGTTTGAAAAGTCCATTGCTGCCGAACCTGAAGAAATTGTTCACTACAGTGATTACGGAGAAGTTTTGATTGCAATGGAAGACACGGCTACAGCCAAAACGATGCTCGAGAAAGCCGTTGCTCTCCCTGCTGTCACCGCGCAAGACAAGAAAAATCAGGAAAAAGCGAAGACGCTGCTAGGGCAAATCCAGTAAAAGCGGATAAGGGACAGGAGACAAGGGACAAGAGCATCTTTCTCATGTCTCCTGTCCCTTGTCTCTCGTCTGTTTTTTATTTGTCGTCTGCCTTCGTGCCCACTCAATCAACCGCCTGAATCGCTCCGCTCTAGCCTGCGGACTGTTGTGCCAGCAGGTTGCCCCTAACATTTCAGACACATTTTTGGTCACATCCGAAGCGGTAAGCCCCTTAAATTCCTCGAGTTTAGAGAATCCAAGTTCCTCGAGCCTACCTATCACGGTGTTACCTACACCTTATGAGTGCCAACATCTGTGTTTTCTCTGTCACACTAAAACCCATAAAAACTAAGGTATCACGAAGAGAGTTTAGGGTCTAGGGTTTTGGGTGAAAGCAAAAACCCTAGACCCTAAACCCCAAACCCCACGATGAATTTTCCTTTAATAAACGCTCAGACCCTATCTTCATGAAGCTGCTACGATGCCTTTATGAACACCCTTCGTTGTAGTTTTTTAAGAGCTGGTGGTTTTTGTGGCTGATTTACTCTTTTGGTTTTTAGTGAGTCAGACTATCGCTGGACTCCCGGATATGGCTCCTGGCACCGTTGTAAACGTTGTCTCGAGTGACCTCACTATCCCTTATGCTAGCGCGACTATTGAAAGTCAAGAACTCATTCTCGAGGGAGCCTTTCCCTTAACCACCGAGCTGCGCGTCCTCATTTTTCAACCCAATGCTACGCCCGAAGAAAAGTCGCAAGCCCTAGGTCAAGCCCTGCCTGCTACGGTCAGTCCAGAAGGAGACGATCTACATCTCAAATTTCAAGAGTTAGAAGGCCCTTTATCGTTCAAAAAATGGCTCCTCGAGGAGCGTGGGATTGTACTACGCATTATCCCAACAGGTAGTCAATAAAGGCTGTAAGCTAGAGACTTAATTTTCTTAGTTATTCTGAGTAATCTAGGTACAAGAATCCTTAGAAGCAATACGAGAAAGGTTAGAAAAAGTGTACGCCCTACCAGGCGCACGGGAGCACCATTTTATGGAAAAGAAACATGTTGTCATTGTCGAAGATGATTTAGATATTAGCCGCCTTCTTAGGCTCGAGCTCGAAGAGTCTGGCTTTAGCGTAAGCCATTACGAAAGCGGTATTCGGGGGCTATCTGCCATCCGCGAAGAAAGCCCTGATTTAGTCGTTTTGGATTTAGGTCTACCTGACATGGACGGTGCCGAAATTGCCAGAAGAGTTCGCAAAACGAGTGAAACGCCCATCATTATTTTGACAGCCCGCGACGACGTTTCTACCAAAGTCGAGATGCTGAACTCCGGTGCTGATGACTATTTAGCAAAACCTTTCCACGCCGGTGAACTTATTGCACGTATCGGTGTGCAACTCCGCCGCCGCACGCTAGGCTCCGTGCAAAAACTTGGCGCAATGGTCATAGACCCTGCGCGTCGCCAAATTTTCTGGGATGACAGCGAAGTCAAACTTTCACCCCGCGAATTTGATCTTCTTGTTTATCTTTGCAATCAGCCTGGGCGCGTTTACAGCCGTGAAGAAATTGAAAAGAACGTATGGGGCGAAGATTTGCCACCCAGCAGCAATGTCGTAGATGTTCATATTGCCAACATTCGCGGCAAACTCCGTGACGCAGGTGGTTACGGCATGATTCGCACCGTGCGCGGGATTGGCTACGCCATTAAAGGTTAATGCTACGCTAAGTAGATGATGGGCCAGTTCCCTTTGACTTGGGTTTCAAGACATTTGTGTCACTGTAAATTTTTGGTGCAAATAGCAAGTGCTGTTTGCACTTTTCTTCGTCATTGCGAGCATCAACGAAGCGTGGGCTTCATGTTGATTAAGCGCATCGTTACTGAACCCGCGCAGCAATCTCTCTTTTTGCGTATGGGTAACACGAGAAACGGTCACATCATGCCAAGGAGGTAAGCGTGGTTGTTCGTAATGGCCCTTCACTGCGCTGGCGCATCACAGCACTGACTGCGCTAGCGATTGCACTACTAAGTTTTGTTACAGCTGTCATTGCTTATGTCGTTACCGAAGAAAGCTTGCGCTCAGATTTGCAGCAAAATTTACGTGACGATGCAGCACGTGTTGCCAAACTCTACAAAGGCGAAAGCTCGATTCCTGTCATATCTTTAAGTGGACCTAGCGGTGGGCTCATTGTTCAACTTTATGATTTGCAAGGTTTTTTAGTCACGGCGAACAAACCTGATTTTTATCCATCAATCACCACCTCTATACCCTCCGAAAATATTTTGAACGCTCTCGAGTTAGCCGAGGAAACTGTAGACTGGCAAGGCGAGCTAGCAGGTCGCCCTGTTCAAGTTGCGCTTGCTTCCATTGATTATGCAATCATTGCCATGATTGTACCTACCGAATACATCAGCGAAGCGTTGCAACGCTTAGCAAGGTCACTTTTTTTTACTGCTTTAAGCGTGACGATTGCCAGTGGTATTATCGCCTATTTAGTCTCGAGAGCCGCCATGCGCCCCATCACACAACTTGCTAGGCGAGCCGCACAGCTCAATCCTGAAAAACTTACAACCATTGATTACAAAGGTCCTAAAGATGAAGTGGGGCAGCTCACGGCTGTCCTCAATAATTTAATCGTGCGCCTCCGCGAAGCCATGGACGCGCAACGTAGTTTTTTAGCGGAGACGAGTCACGAACTTAGAACACCTTTAACAAGTTTGCAGGGCTTTCTCGAGCGTGCCTCACGTCGCCATAGCAGTGGACAAAATATCAACCGTGATTTGGACGATGCTAAACGTATTTCACAAACGATGTCGCGCTTAGTCGCAGACTTGTTACAACTCTCACGGGGTGAACTCGTGCAAGAACTCGTACCACATCTCATTGATCCGTACAGCGATATTTTGCAACCTGTTGCCGAAGAATTTGCCGGTGTGCGTTTGAGTGGTGAAGAAGGTGAGACCCTCGTTGGTGACCCCGAACGCTTGCGCCAACTCGTGCGTAATCTTGTTGCAAACGCAGTGCGGGCCACCGGCGATGCCAGCAAAGTTGAATTGCGTTTGCGCTCGGAAGAAACCGCCGTTCATTTAGAAGTTGCGGACGAAGGCCCAGGCATCCCTGGAGATATGCTGCCCTATATTTTTGACAAATTTTACAAAGGTGCTGGTGGTGGTGCAGGTTTAGGTTTGGCCATCGCCAAACAAATTGCTGAAGTTCACAAAGGCACGCTTACCGTCGAGAGTGAAGTAGGCAAAGGTTCTATCTTTTGCTTGACCATGCCAATTTTAGGTGGCGAGGAGAACTAGAAAAACAAGAGGAAGGAGGAAGGAATTACAAATTATGCTTCCTCCTTCCTCCTTGCTCCTTATCCTCAAAATTCATCACAGCCATAAAGCATTTTTAGGATACACTTTAGCTTATGCTTCTTACTAAAGATTTATATGATTTAGCCTACGTACCCACCGAATTACAAGCCCTGCTAAGCGTTACCTATCCTTGGGAAATTTTGAAATGTCTCGATGAATTTACAGCAACTATTCAAGACCAGCGCAAGGGTAGCATTCATCCAACTGCGGTACTCGAGGGCAACATTTATCTTCACGAAACCGCGAGCATTGGCCCACACGTTTATATCGCGGGACCCGCCTGGATTGGCGAAGATGCCCATATTGGTCACGGTGCCTACGTGCGTGGTGGCGTTGTGCTTGCACCTCACGCCAAAATCGGTCACGCCACCGAAGTGAAGCGCGCGCTCTTTTTAACCGATGCCAAAGCTCCGCATCTTAACTATGTGGGTGACTCGGTGCTTGGCCACAAGGTGAACATTGGGGCAGGTGTCAAGCTTGCGAATTTTAACAACATGGGGACAACGATAAAAATTGCTGGGCAATCTACTGGACTTCGCAAATTAGGTGCAATGCTTGGCGATGAAGTCACGCTTGGCTGCAACGCTGCCACTGCACCTGGCACGGTTGTTGGTGCAAAAACGATGGTGTATCAAGGTGCGATGTTACGGGGTGTAATTCCTGCAAACTCGATTGTAAAAATGCGACCGACGCTCGAGATTGTTCCGAAAAGCTAGTAAGCCAATAAGGACTATCGTAGGGAGAATATAGGCGGGAAAAGTTCTTCTCTATTCTCCCTTCTTTCTTCTACATTCTCTGCCCTACTCCCGTGTTACGCTGACCGCATGTTTCCGCTTCGTGATGCTAATCCGCGCCATGGCCCAGCAGTTATCTTGTGGCTTTTGATCGCAGCGAATGTTGGCGTTTTTCTTTACAACCTAAGCTTCGACTCCGAACAACAACTTCTTGGCTTTGTCTATCAATACGGCTTTATTCCCAGAGAGTTTTTTAGTGTGCCCCTCCCCGAAGCTTTTACGCTGATCAGCAGCATGTTTCTGCATGGTGGCGTGAGTCATATTTTGGGCAACATGTTTTTCTTATACGTCTTTGGGGACAATATTGAAGACCGCATGGGTCATGTTCGCTTTACGGTATTTTATCTTTTAGGTGGTGTTTTAGCCACACTCGCACATGGGTTTTTCACCACCACCTCCACCGTGCCAATGGTCGGAGCATCGGGTGCCATCAGTGCGATTCTTGGTGCATATATCGTTATTTTTCCGCGCCAGCGCATTCTTACCTTTATTCCACCCTTACTTATTCCTTGGATCGTATTGAGATTGTTTGGACGTATTCCAAAATTTTTTCTGCCTTGGTTACCTGCCTGGATTTATTTGGGGTATTGGATTGGCATTCAAATGCTCGAGGCTTATACAGGTTTTGTCGTGAGTCAAGAGCAAACGCAAGGTGTCGCATGGTGGGCGCATATTGGTGGTTTTATTTACGGGGTACTCGCGGTGAGATTTTTTCTGAAACCTACACCCAGAACAGCCTCGAGCCTTCGCATTTAATGCGACATCCTTCACGGCCACCTTATCGCATTCTCAGTCTAGAGTCGCATCATGCATCTAGGGCAGCCCGAGATGAGGCGAACACTTTATGAAATGTTTCACAGTACACGACAATTTCTAAAACGGAATCCGTAGGGGGCGCTTAGCGCACCAAAACCGTCCGCTTTGATATAAAATCCGTCTATTTTTGGCTCAAAATGGTGCGTAAAACGCCTTCTACACGTTTCCAATAAATTTTGTCGTGTACTGTAGAAATGTTTAGTCATTTAAGCTGAGGCGAAAGGTAAAGCCAAGGCTAAAACCTGAAACGCCTTTTTCTTAGCGTAGTAACAAACGAAGCACTTTATAGGAGAAACCAATGAAACAACATGTCCTACCAATCCATTTGAAATTAAGGTTTGTCTCTTTTGTGGCTTTTAGCATTTTACTGAATATCGTTTTAGCCCAAGACAGTTATTTAAGTGACCAAGGAAGCAAAGCTGAAAGCACCAACGGCGCGTCACGTTTACTGCATTATTTGCCCGAGGACATCCCGATTAAAGTTTATATTCCTGAGCCTAAGGCTTCTGCATTAGAAAACAATAATTCTTTGGAAAGCCCTACCTCTGAACGTGATAGCTCTTTAGAAAACACTACGCAAAGCTTTGGCACCAGTAATGCTCGAGACACTGTTATTCGCGCCTTTGAAGCTTGGGAAGACGCTGTGCCTGGCCTCATTACTTTTGAGATTTCAGAGTTCCCCTTAGAAGATGCACTTGCCCTAACCTGGCAAACACTCGAGCCTGGTAAAATTGGTTCGTATCTTTACACTTACAGCATTACTGAAGACGGGCAATATCGTTTTCGCGCCACAGATATTTTTCTCGACCCTGGATTAGATGAAGACACCTTGTACCGCTACGCACTCGTACAGGTGGGTCACGCCCTTGGCTTATTAGGACGCAGCCCTTATGAGGGTGACGCGCTGAGTCAATCACCTAGCGGTATCATTACTGAACGGGATAAAGCAACCTTACAAGCTCTTTACGCAGTGCCGAGTGGTACACCACTTTTTTAATACTGAAAGTTGAAGACAAAAGCCCAAAAAAGCTAAGACAGGAAGTAAATCTCTGTTTTGGTTCTTCTGTCACTTCGTAAAGAGCAGCCTCAGGTTAGTGTTTGCTAAACACAGTAGACTTACGTTCATACTTCTTTAACGAGGAAGGTTTAAACAGTAGAGTAAATGAGAAAAAAGGTATTTTTCTCACTTCCATCTCAAAAAAAACTGTTAATTTGCTTACATACTGTGAAGTACTTCACTGTGGCTTTAACCACGCCGATGGTTTCTCACAGTGCTTTTACTAAAAATACTGCTCTAGGGGTCATTGCATGAACGTTCGCAAGAAGCTTTTAACGTACTCCTTTGTGAGTTTAGTTGCACCATTGGGTGTTTTAGGAACACAAGCCTTCGCAGGTGGTTACGCACTCAGAAGCGTGGTCGCAGGTGAGTCGTTAGGAGCTATCGCTCAACGCTATAAAATGACGGTAGACAATCTCATGACCTATAACGGCTTAAGTTCTGAGGTTGTTCACCCTGGCAATGTCATCAAAATCCCCTATGTTGACGCAACCGGTGGTGCCTCAGCGGTGGCTCCGAAACCCCCAAAGGGTTTTAGAACCTACACGCTGCAAAGTGGTGAAACCTTTTTCGATGTCGCCACGCTTTACGGTCTCACCAAAGAAGCCCTCGTTGGTGCTAATCCCGATATCTCTTCGCTCGATGTTTTACCTGAAGGACTCGAGCTTCTGATTCCACCTAGTGAAGGCTTAGTCTTCATATTACGCCGCGGTCAAGACCTCAGAGCCTTACTGAGCGAACACGCCATCAGCCCCCTGGAATTTATGCAAGTTAACGGTATTCAGTCGCCACTTGAGTTGCGCCCAGGCAGAATGTTCTTCTTACCTGGTGTCAAACCCCAAGCAGCCCTTGACAGACTCGCCAAAGTCTATGAAGAAGAACACCGCTACATCTGGCCCGTACAAGGTCGCATCACATCATACTTTGGACGAAGAAACTTGGGGATGGGTACAGCCAGTTTCCATAGTGCCATTGACGTTGCAGCACCCTCAGGCACACCCATCATCGCCTCACGCACAGGTACAGTCATTTACTCCGACTGGTCGAATCAAGGTTTTGGCAATCTCGTCAAAATTCAACACAGTGATGGTAATGAAACCTGGTACGCCCATCAAAGCGAAATCTGGGTCAGTGTTGGTCAAGCTGTTAAACAAGGTGAAACCCTTGGCTTGGTTGGTTCGACGGGTCTTTCTACCGGGCCACACTTACACTTTGAACTGCACGAAGGTGGTCAAGCGGTTGATCCCTTGGTGTATTTGCAATAGCACAGTCTGTACTAACATCTGTCTATACCTATCGGGTGATTAAGGATGCTGTAGTTATACGATGAATCGTTATATAGAGTAGCTTAGCTTGGGAGAGTTGAGCTGTATCACCAATCAAATCTATGGGGGGAAAAAACTATGTTTAACATACGGGATGTTTTAGGTAGATGTCACCTAAGACCGTGGCGTTTCCGAGTTGTAAGTTGTGTTACGCTCTTGGTCGTGCTCAGTGGCTGTGGGACACCCAAAACGGCAACGGATAGTCCAAAAGAAGATTATTATTTAAGTGTCGAGGAAGCGCAGGCGATGCCAAGTGCAACCGATGCGGAAACGATCAGTGCCCAAGGGTCCCCGA
>JBOFGY010000190.1:0-7357 GCA_051649365.1 Trueperaceae bacterium | reverse complement strand
TAGTTGTGGTCATAGAGAAAAGCATCCTTTGGGGGTACGCTCTTTCGAGTGTGCTAACTGTGGAACCCATCATCAACGTGACCTCAATGCTGCGCTAAATATCAAGGCAAGGGCATTGCCTTTGGACGTTAATGTGAGCGTAGGTAAGCTGAGCATTGTCCAAGAAGCCCCGCTCTTTTAAGGCGGGGAGTTGTCACAATAAGGTTTTCAAATGCTTCTCCCTCCTCCCTCCTACATTCTCCCTTCTGCCTCTGTTACCCTTTTCACATTTTCACAAAAGTCAGTTTTTTGTAAGCTCTAATTTTTTAATCTGTAGTGAAACTCTTTATGTGTGGCTTTTAGCTCCTATGCTAAAGTCAATTTATGAGAGTGAAGGTCAGAACGAGACTAAAACCAGACATGAGGATTGAGATGGTGACTGAGCTGACACCCGACTATTTGCGGGCCCAAGGGATTCGTGGACTGCTACTCGATTTAGACGATACCCTCTTGGCCTCGAATAGTACGCGGATGCGCCTCGGTTTTCGGCGGTGGATACGTGAGCTTAAAGGGGCCAATATTGCCGTACTGCTCCTCAGTAATGGTAAGCCCGAGCGGGTCAGACGCTGGGCGAAGGTGCTCGAGGTCGAAGGGTTGTCGCTTGTGGGCAAACCGTTTCGCTTTGCGTTTGAACGCGGCTTACAGCGTTTAGGCACAGCCCCAAATGAAACTGCCATGGTTGGCGACCAGCTTTTCACCGATGTTTTGGGTGCCAAAGCGTTAGGCCTTCGCAGCATCTTGGTCACCCCGCTCAGCAACAAAGGACTACCTCATACCCGTCTCGCACGCAAGCTCGAGGGTCTCATTCTCGGACAAAGCGTTCTATCCAGCAATCAAGGGGGCAACTAAATGGCTGTTTTATCTATTGGCGACAAACGCTTAGGCGCAGTCCTACTCGAACGGGGGTACGTCAGCGATGACGGCTTACAACAAGCCATCGCCAAACACTCCGAAGTCGGTGGCAGCATTGCCGACGTGCTGATTAACATTGGCATTTTGTCCGAGCAGCGCATTGCGCGGGCCATTGAAGAATCCATCGGTATTCCCCTCGTCGTATTGCCCCGCGTCGACGTAGAGCCTGACGCACTTTCCAAAGTTCCTGCAGATCTCGCCCAAGAAAAAATGGCCTTTCCGTTTGCGCTCGAGGGCTCCCGCCTTCGTGTTGCTTTTAAAGATCCGCTCGACGCACTGGCTATTGAAGAGCTCGAGGATGCCTCGAATTGCACCGTCGAACCTTATCAATCCCTTAGTAAAGAACTCCAGTGGGCCTTAGCCACCTACTACCCAGAACTCGGGCTTACCCCACCGAGCGATTTAGAACTTGATAGCAGCCACCGCCTCGGCAACTTGGCCGTAGAACGTGGTTACGTTAGCGATCAACAACTTCGCACCGCTATCGAAGAGCAACAGCGCACGGGTGGTCTTTTAGGGCGCATCCTCGTGCAGCAAAAAGCGATGAGCGATGAAAAACTTGCCCAACTCCTCGCCGAGCAAAGCAACTTGCCTTATGTAGCACGCCTCGATGATACTCCTATCAATGCACAGCTTGCCGCAACCTTATTGCGCCTAGACGCGATTCAGTTTAACGCAGTTCCCTACAAAGATAACGGGAAAGAATTAATTATGGCCGTCGTTGACCCGCGTCGTATCAGCGAGTTGCAAGACATTGTTAAACGCCCGACGATGTATGTGGTCTCCCCCGAACTCGCGGTCAATCAGCGGATTGAAACTATGTATGCTGAAAGCAAAGGTAGACTCGGTGAACAGCTTGTACAAAGCAACAAACTTAAACGCGAACAACTCCGCGAAGCTTTAGATCAACAATCCAAACTTGGCAAGGTCAAACCCCTTGGTGAAATTCTCGTGGATTTAGGGTTTATTAATCAAGGCGAAATTGATGATGCCCTTAATAAACAACGCTCGGGTGGTGGACGCTTAGAAGATACGCTCGTTCAGTCGGGAAAAATCAGTCCGGAAATGCTCGCCAGAAGTCTAGCGATGCAGCTCGGTTACGATTTTATTGACGAGGCCAACATCAAGATTGACCCTTACGTCGTTACCCTCGTTCCTGAGGCCACAGCTCGCCGCTACAACGCCATGCCGGTGAGGCTCGAGGGCAACGTGCTCGTCGTCGCAATGAAAGACCCGCGCCACGTGTTCGCCCTCGACGATATTCGCCTTATCACCGGCAAAGAAGTTCAACCTGCTGTCGCTACCGAAAACGCCCTCAACAACCTCGTCAACCGCCATTACGGTTCCGGCGGTGACAGCATGGACGACCTTACAAAGGCTGTTATTGACGACCTCGACATTAAAGATGAAAGCACCGAAGACACCAGCGCAATTGATGACAACGCGCTCGTAAAAGTCGTGAACAGTATCATCCGTGAAGCTGTCCTCAACGACATCTCAGATATTCACATCGAACCGCGTCCTGACAAAGTACAAATTCGTGTTCGTAAAGACGGTTCGCTGCGCGAATACATGACCATGCCGAAGGCCGCCGCGAGTGCGATGGCTGCACGTATCAAAATCATGGGTGGTCTTAACATTGCGGAAAAGCGCGTTCCCCAAGACGGGCGTGTACGCTTCAAAGATAAAACGATGGAAGTGGATTTGCGTCTTTCGACGCTCCCTACGGTGTACGGCGAGAAATCTGTGATGCGTATTTTGAAGAAAGCCAGCAGCATTCCCGAAATTGAGCAGCTCGGCTTTGCCGATCACAACTTCCAACGCTTTGAAGACGTGATTCAAAAACCTTACGGCATGTTCCTCATTACTGGCCCCACGGGTTCAGGTAAATCGTTTACGACCTTCTCCATTTTGAAACGTCTGGCCACACCCGACGTGAACGTCACGACCATTGAAGACCCTGTCGAATACGAAATTCCTGGCATTTCGCAAAGCCAAGTCAATGTGAAAGCAGGCATGGACTTTGCACGCGCCCTGCGCGCTTTCCTCCGTCAAGACCCTGACATCATCATGGTCGGTGAGATTCGTGACACGGAAACCGCAAAAACGGCTGCCGAAGCTGCCCTCACTGGTCACTTACTCATCGCCACCCTTCACACCAACGATGCCTCGGGTGCTGTCACCCGTCTCGGTGAAATGGGCATCGAACCTTTTAACGTGTCCGCGTCTCTTATTGGTGTCCTTGCACAGCGTCTGGTACGCCGCGTCTGCAAACATTGCTCTGTTGAGTACACACCCGACCCTGACGTGCTCCGCCGCGTGGGTTTAACGGAAGACCAAATTAGGGGCAAAACCCTTCACCGTGGGGTGGGCTGCGAAAAATGTGGTGGTACAGGGTACGCAGGTCGCGCCGCCATCCACGAACTGCTCATTGTTGATGACACCATTAAAAACGCCATCGTCCACGAAGCCTCCGCCACCGAGATTAAACAAGTTGCCATCCAGGGTGGGATGCAAACCCTGCGCGATGACGGCATATTCAAATCATTCAAAGGTATTACCACGTTTGAAGAGGTTTTAGCCCAAACCGCCGAATAACCTCCTTCGCCGCATTCGTGGCACCTCCCTTAGGTTTGCTACGTAAACGGGGAGGGTTGGGAGGGAGCCTACACCCTAACGCAATCACAACAACGAAACGACCTATCAAAGGAGACACCATGTTCGACCCCAACAAAACCACCCAAAGTGGCGCACTGCGTGCCACACAAATTCAAACTGATATTGTCACCCTGCTCAAGATGGCGGTTGAACGTCGTGCCTCAGACTTGATTTTGACGGTTGGTTTGCCCCCGATGCTACGTATTCACGGCAAGTGGCAACCTACCGAATACGATTCACTTACCCCTACCATGACGCGCAAACTGATGTATTCGATGATGGATGAAAAGAAACAGCGCGTCTTTGAAGAAACCAGAGAACTCGACTTTTCGTTTAGCCTTACAGGTTCAGGGCGTTTCCGTGTCAACGTGTTCTTTCAGCGGGGCTCGGTGGGCGGGGTTATGCGTACCATTTCTGAGGAAATTATTTCTTTTGAACAATTAGGTCTTCCCAAACACATTGCCGATATTGCACGTCAACCACGTGGCTTGGTTCTCGTAACAGGTCCAACAGGTTCAGGTAAATCCACGACCCTTGCCACGATGCTTGATCTTGTCAACCGTGAGTATCCCAAACACATCGTAACGATTGAAGACCCTATCGAGTTCTATCACCAACACAAAACCTCGATTGTTAACCAACGTGAAATCGGTGAAGATACCTACGGGTTTGATAAAGCCCTACGCGCCGTTTTACGTCAGGCACCTGACGTGATTCTCGTAGGTGAGATGCGCGACTACGAAACGATTGGTAGTGCTGTAACTGCGGCCGAAACAGGTCACTTGGTGCTGGGAACACTCCACACGAACTCTGCACCCGAGGCTGTTGACCGTATCATTGATGTATTCCCTGAAGCACAACAAGCACAAATCCGCGTACAGCTTGCCAACAACCTCCAAGCCATCTTGACACAGCAGCTCGTACCAAAAGCTAGTGGTGAAGGCCGCGCACTCGCCTACGAATTTATGATTGCCACACCTGCAGTTCGCAACCTTATTCGGGAGGGGAAAACGCACCAGATTCTCTCGAGCATTCAAATGGGCGGTTCACTCGGCATGATTACGATGGACGCTTATTTAGCCGAACTCTGCCTCAAGCGCGTCATCAGTTATGAGACAGGTATGGCCCGCTCGGTAGATGCCAAAGAATTTGCTCGTCTTGTCGAAACGGGCGGTGTGAATACTCAGGGACAGCAAGGAAATGTCAAACCTGGTGTACAGCAGCCCGCGCGTCCTACACAACCCAACCCTATGGCGGTTGGTCGCAGCGCACGGTAATTTGTAGGGACGCACGGCCGTGCGTCCCTACAAAAGACTGTATGCTTATTTCGTGAATGTTTTAGACCTCTACAAAACCACGGGAGCCTATCTCGAAGGTCACTTTCTTCTCGCCTCGGGTCGTCACTCCCCAAAATTCTTACAATCCACCACCGTCATCCAACACCCAGAGCACGCCCAAGGCTTGGGTGAAGCTGTCGCCAAACTTTTCCAGCACAAACCAGATTTTGTGATTGGCCCCCAAATGGGTGGCGTGGTCTTGGCGCACGAAGTGGCTAAGGCTCTAGGTTGCCGCGCCCTTTTTGCCGAAAAAGATGGTGGGGGCGGCATGATGATTCGGGAAGCCTTTACGGTAAAACCCGGTGAAACCTTTATTGCTGTCGAAGACGTAATGACGACTGGGGGTAGCCTTTTCAAAGCCATCCGCGCTACTGAACACTACGGCGCAATCTGTACGGGGGTAGGTTGCATTATTGACCGAGGACTCTCGATACTTCCTAAAGAACTCGAGGTAAAAGCTCTAGCAGTATTGGAGTTTCCAACTTATGTACCTGAAGAGTGTCCACTGTGCAAGGCAAAAATGCCACTGGTGAAAGTATGAAGCAAAAAGCATTTCAGCATTTCAGCATTTCAGCACTTCAGCAGAGATTTTTCATTAGCTTTTCTCTTTTCTCTTTTCTCTTTTCTCTCGCTTTCGCGCAACTCGCTACGGGTACAAACCCTGAGCAAGTCGCTGATGACGCCGTGCGGGCTTGGCTTGAGACTTCCTCTAGCCCACGCATCGTCTTGGCAAACCGCTCACTTGAAGAAATTTGTGCAGACTTACCTGCTCTCTTGAACACGTCTCCATCTGTGGCAGGCTCGAGCGTCAACTTCGCTAATCGCAAAGAACAAGCCACGGACGACACAAATATAAAACGCTACACCTATCCTGTCACTATTCCTGTCACTATGTTTGGCTTTGACGCTGGCGAACGCCTCGAGATTCTCTCGGTGACACTCACAAAAACAGCTGAAATGTGGCAAGCCGACAACGTGAGTTACCAATCGTTACAACAACCCAGTGGTGTACGCCAATGGTTACAAACACCCATTGCCGGCATGGTGTTCATCGCGTTTACGTTTTATATTTTGTTCCTACTCGTGCGCCCCTCAGCCTTTCGCACTTGGCTAAGCCAAGGCATGGTGACGATTCGCGCACACCGAGGTCTTGTCATTGGCACGGTAGTGGCTCTGTATCTTGTGTTTGGACTTGGGGCCTACGTTGGCTCAGGTCTGCCCCTCGAGTGCCAAACTGCCATCACAGAAATCGTAACCAATGCTATTCAAATGACGGGCGCAGTAGAAGCTTACGGTAACCAAAATCTAGCAACGGCAGCCGCTGTCACGTTTTATCAAAACTTCGCGGTGGTATCACTCACGCTGTTGTTTACGGCTGGACTTTTTTTCGGACTGCCTGCATATCTTATCAGCACACTTCAGTTTTTTACTCTCGGCATTCCTTTTGGTTTTTCTCTGGATCGCCCGCTAGAAGACGTCTTCCTCATCTTGATTTTGCTGTTACTCGAGCTTACCGCCTATTTTCTTGTTATTTCAGGTGGCGGTATATTGCTCGTTACGGTCGTAAGAAAAGGGTTGCGTAGTTTCAGCGAAGGGGTTAGGGCTTTAGCACTGATGCTACCTTTTGCCCTGCTGCTGCTCCTTCTTGGGGCATGGTACGAGGCGGCTATTCTTATTTTGCTACAACTCTTTGGTGCGCCTTGAGGCTCGAGGTGTAACCTCTCTCTGTATTCTGTGGCTATTGACACCCCCTATAAAACCGCGTAAGCTAGTTGAGTTTTGGGGCTGTGGCGCAGTTGGGAGCGCGTCTGAATGGCATTCAGAAGGTCACGAGTTCGACTCTCGTCAGCTCCACCAAGAGAAACTTGGAATTGGTCTGGAAACCTAGACAAAGGTAGTTTAGTTCAAGCTGCGGCGTGAAGCAAGCCCTCCTTTGGCTGAATACGTTGGGTCAGTTCAAAGCCGTGTGGGGTTTGATAAAGCAGCGAGCTGTGCAACCGTTCCCGGTAGTAAAAGACTTCAATGTATTCAAAAATAGCGAGCCTGGCTTCATCCCTGGTTTTGAAATGGGTTTGATAAATCAGTTCTTTTTTGAGCGTAGCCCAGAAACTTTCAAGGATGGCATTATCTAAACAAGCTCCTGTGCCTGTAAAACTCGCTGTCATTTGTTGAGCGTTAAGCTCAGCCTGAAAGCGGTAACTCGTGTACTGAGAGCCTTTGTCAGAGTGATGAATTAAACCTGACTCGGGCGTGCGCCGTGTGAGCGCACACCGGAGGGTGTTAGGAATTTCGTGTATCTAATCTATTGGTAAGTCTATCACCAAACAGCGTTGCGAACCAGTTTAAGGCTCTACGCCAATCCCTGATGGGCATGGTCCATTTTTTCTGGACGTTTTGGATAGCGAGATAAA
>JBOFGY010000189.1:0-2918 GCA_051649365.1 Trueperaceae bacterium | reverse complement strand
GCGTTGCATTGTGTCGTCACTCGAGCCATCATTCACAACGAGAATTTCAAAACTTGGACCCGATTGTGCTAAAAAAGCCTGTACTGTTCTCATTACGAGTTCTGCACGATTGAAGGTTGGTATGACAATACTGAACGTGGGTTGCTTGCGGTTCACAGATTAATTAAATCACAAGGTAGTTGTAAAGGTATAATCTGTCTTCAGAACGATTAGGTATTTTGTCAGGAAACCCCTACCATGTTCTTCCTTCCTCTCTTAAAAATGCACAAACCCTATTACAAGTCAGGATAGACTTTAAGCATGTTTGAAACTCTGTTACTTATTACGGCCACGAAGCTCGAGGCTGAACCCTTTCGCACAAACTTGAGAGGACTCGAGCAACTTACATTTCCACTTGGTGAACTCTGGAAAGGCATTTTGCCTGCATCGAAGCAACATATATATTTAGCCCATCTTGGCCTTGGCAAGGTTAATACAGCCGCAGGTCTTGCCTTGGCTATTGAAAAAATTAAACCTTCTGCTATCCTTCAGTTTGGTATTGGTGGGGCCTACATCAACTCGTTTGCCAGCATCGGTACAGTAATGGCTGCAACGCACGATATTCATATTGATACGGGTGTTCGTACGAGTAATGGTTGGGAAGACATGGAAAGAGTTGGCTTTGCGTTGCTCGAGAAAGAACAACACCGTTACTTTAACGTCTTTCCTACTGACCCAACACTGACGAAATCAATAATGGACGCTGTTCCACTAGTAACAGGTATTTTTGCCACGTCAGAAACGATCACAGGAACCTTTGATGAAAGCACTGCTTTGCAACAACGCTTTGACGTGTCCATCGAATCTATGGAAGGAGCCGCCGCGGCACACGTCTGTTTAGCCCTGGGTGTGCCATTTGCAGAACTACGGAGTGTCAGCAACATCGTTGGGGAACGAAACAAGAAAAATTGGGATATTCCGCGAGCGGTAAAACGGGTGAATGAAGCGGTTTTAGACATACTCCATACATTCGCAGAATCTACGAACTAGACAGAAGACAAGAGACAGGAGATAAAATCCTTCTTCCCTATCTCTTGTCCCTTATCTGCCTTTCCTGTTCAGACCTCGTTCAGACCCCTCGAGGCACACTAACAGTATGGAAAGTGATATTAAACATCTGAGCAAAAAAGGGGTACTTGATCTCTTGAAAAACTGTGAACTAAAAATTCGCTACAGTACAGCCAATCTCGAGGACTATGAACTCTTTATCAGGTGTCAGCGCGAACTGCTCGAGCGACAAAGCTCTCAACAAAACCGCTCACCGCAAAATCTTTCCGGTGAGGGTTGCATGACTAAACCCTCGAGCCTTCTCTAAATCTCTTCTCTAGCCGTCAGTGTCCCCTGTTGCCTTACATCCCTCTCCCCGTAATGGCAACAGAAACACTGTCAATGGCTTTGCTGTAAATGCATCTTTAAGCGTGGGGATAATGACGACACACGTTATCCCCCGTAAAGATGTCTCTACTGTGTTATAAAAAGTTATGACAACTCAGATTATGACGACTCAAGTTAGGACAACCAAGCACATGAACGCTGCTTTTATTCACGGCAACAAAGATATGCGCCTTGGCACGATGCCCAGCCCAGAGCGAAAATCCGACGAACTTCTCTTACGTGTGCGCGCGGTGGGCGTGTGTGGCAGTGATTTACACTATTACCTCGAGGGTGGCATTGGCTCGGCACAAATTAGAGAACCGCTCGTATTAGGTCACGAATTTTCTGCCGAGATTGTGGACGAACGTGCCGAAGCCCCAGAGTTCAAACACTTCGGCTTTAAGCGCGGGCAACTCGTCGCAGTTGACCCTGCCAAGTTTTGCTACACCTGCGAGTGGTGCGAGCGCGGACATCACAATCTTTGCCCCAACGTAGAGTTCACTGGCGCACCGCCCTATCACGGTGCGATGCGCGAATATATTACCGTTTCGCCCAAACAAATTTTTCCTGTTCCCGAAGGTTTTTCTGCCGACGACGCAGTGATGCTCGAGCCCCTCGGTATCGCCTTGCACGCGCTTGATTTAACGAAGCTAAAACCGATGGCAAGCGTCACCGTCTTAGGCTGTGGCACGATTGGCTTATTGATTTTGCAAGTTGCCAAACTCTGCGGTGCGGGTACCGTGTACGCTGTTGACCCGCTCGAGTACCGCCTTGATGTTGCAAAACAACTTGGCGCAGATGTTGTTGTAAAAAGTCACCAAGAGGTACTGCAATACACTAACGGACGCGGCACAGATGTGGTTATTGAAGCAACGAATTCTCCTCTTGGCCCGCGTCATGCAACAGAAACGGTTGCAATTGGTGGTGAAGTTATTTTAGTCGGCATTCCTGAAGGGGATGAGTTTTCAATGACGGCCTCCCTGATTCGGCGTAAGGGGCTCACGATTAAGCTCTCGAGGCGTATGGGCAAGGTCTACCCAAAATGTATTTACATGTTGCACAAAAAACTCGTGAATGTGAAGCCAATCATCACGCACCATTTTCCTTTAGCACAAACAGCAAAAGCGTTTGAGATGCAAGCGTCGTACCAAGATAATTCCATCAAAAGCATGATTAATGTGAGTTGATACCATGAAGACGCTATGATGTTTTTCTTTGTAGTAGGGAGACAGAGTTTTTTACTTGCTGCCGTATGGAATTTGACCGTCATCTGCTAGTATTTGAGGATCAACCGACAAGGGTAGGTAATAAAGTAAAAATAGAAAGTGGAACCGATGAGTATTTAATCCATATGGATATGACACCATTGAAATTCCCCCAGTTTGGTGGAGAACTGGTTAAGCAACTTTTGCCCAGTATAGCCTTTCAACATCATTAGGTGAAAGATAGTTTAAGGACGAATGCCTGCGTTTAGAATTGTAAAAGGTTTCGATGTAGCTAAAGAT
>JBOFGY010000188.1:0-4537 GCA_051649365.1 Trueperaceae bacterium | reverse complement strand
CGAGCATTTTAAGTTGAATTAGCTATCAGCCATCAGCTCTCAGCTTTCAGCTTTTTTCTTTAGCTGACGACTGACGGCTGAGAGCTGATGGCTCTTTATGGAGCTAGTCAACTACCATGAGCAAAAACAAAACTATCCGAATCGTTAATATTGAACCCAAATACGCGAAAGACCTAGGAGAACTCCAAATCACCTGCTACCCAACACTCGGCGCACAAGAACTTATGGGTGAAGTTCATTTTTTGCGCCACTGCGAGCTTTTTCCTGAAGGAGATTTTGTCGCGCTGGATGATGATAAAGTCGTTGGGCTTGGCTCAGGATTTTTTGTTGATTTTGATTTCGAGCATCCTGACCACACCTTCCGTGAAATCATGTCGGAAGGTTTTTACGACAATCACGATAGTAACGGCACGTGGTACTACGGCACAGACATCAGTGTGCATCCAGATTACAGAGGCTACGGCATTGGCAAACTGCTTTATGACGCGCGGAAAGATTTAGTGAAGCGTTATAACAAGCGCGGCATTATTGCGGGTGGTGTGTTGCCTGGCTACGCCAACCACAAACCACATCTAAGCATTCACGATTACGCCCAAAAAGTTGTCTCGGGTGAAATTGTAGACAGCACGCTTACTTTTCAGTTAAAGAATGGTTTTCAGTATCGCGGGCTGCTGAAGGATTACCTCGAGGACTCCGCCTCAGACAACTGGGCGAGTCTGATTGTTTGGGAGAATCCTGATTACAATGCAGATTGATTTATCTTTGAACGGTGTTTTGTTGTTGGTTTGCTCGAGGGCGGGTTGAATATCCCTATTGTAAAAATATGAAACGGAAAATACGAACTGGTTTCAACAAGGGGCTGAAGCCCCTTGCAAACGCGGATGAAAACAATGTCAGTCAACTTTGGAATTGCAACTTAAACAGCGTTTCGTTATTGACTCACCCGAGGGCGGGTTACAAATTATTTGCAAATCACACATCAATTTTTTTGAACTTCAATCATTGTGAACGAACCCGCCCCTACGGTGGTTGGGTGAAATGGAATTGACAATTGGTTCACCTAGCGGGTGGGTCTCTAATTGGAATTTGAAAGCAACAAAATGAGTCCAGGTTATCTTTGCGAAGAGACCCACCCCTACGCAGGTTAATATTTTTATTTACGAATGCGACACATTTTGTTCTAGGTGCTTGACCAATTCGCTGTATGCTTCGTTTAATTTTTTGACTAGCTCTGTTGCAGTCTCGCGCTGTTCGTCGGATTGGTATTTGTCAGGGTGATATTTTTTCATGAGGCGTTTGTAGGAGGCTTTTACATTGTATAAAGGTGCGCCGTAGGGTAGCTCGAGCATCCGGTAATATCCTGCCAATCTTGCATCTTGCGTGCTGGTCGCCTTTGATTTCTCGTCATAGAAATCCTGCGTCCACGCATAAGGCTCGCGCCGTGATCCTTCAAACCGTGACCCAAACTTTCCGGTACGGCTGCTAAATTCCGTTTTCAAAAGTCGCCAAAGTCGCTTAGGAATGCTCACGCTTTTAGTATAGAGTTTTTCAGATTAGAGAATATAGAAAGGAATAGGGAAACGTTTCTACTCCCTTTTATATTCTTCCTCCACCCTTCTGTCTTCAGAAAGATTATCTAAACACTGTCAAGTCTCGTTCCAACACAAACCTCGAGCTAATAACGTAAAATACCCAAATGTCTGATGCAGTCCTCGAAAAACCAAAACACGCACCTGTTCCTGTACGCTGGGCCGTGCGTCCACCCGCACCACCAAGTGCCATCAAAGAGTTGTGTCAGAAATTAGGCATCCCGCCTATACTAGCAAGTGTACTCTACTCGAGAGGACTCACGCTGGATTCACTGCACTACTTGCAACCACCGCTCGAGCTAACGCAAATTCCCGACCTGGACGCCGCGGCTGAGCGTTTAGAACTTGCCATCAAACATAAAAAGCGCATCCTCATTCACGGTGACTACGATGCGGACGGCATCAGTGGTACGGCTGTGCTTACGCTCGGGCTTCGCGCACTGGGCGCAGATGTCACACCGTTTATTCCTGACAGACTGCATGACGGCTACGGCATCCACCCAGGCCGCGTGCGCGAACACATTGAACGCGCGGATGTTTTTGTAACTGTTGATTGCGGTATCACGAACTTAAAAGAAATTGAAATGTTGCAAGCTGCCAACATTGAAGTCATTCTTTCTGACCACCACCAGCCAGATACAGATATTCCCAAGTGTCTTATCGTTCACCCAAAAATGTCACCGCTTGCCAAACAGGGTCTACCCGAACTTACAGGCGCAGGTGTTGCCTTTCATTTATTGTGGGCTCTGCATAACAGGCTTGGTTTAGAGATGCCACTCGAGTACGCTGACATCGCTTCAATTGGCATCATCGCAGACGTGGCACCGCTCATGGGTGAAAACCGCGCGCTCGTGATGGCTGGATTGTCGCGTATGGCCAATTCAAACTGGGTCGGTCTCAAAGCGGCCATTACACAAAGCAGAATTCAGGGCGCACCAACAGCCAGAGATGTCGCCTTCGTAATTGCCCCACGCCTTAATGCCGCAGGACGACTCGGTGAAGCCGATATGGGTTTAGAACTTTTGATGACGGCTTCCGAACGACGCGCCAGAGAACTCGCCGTGTATCTGGATGCCCGCAACAACGAACGCCGCAAAATCCAGGACGAGATGCTGCAAATCGCGCTGCAAAAAGTAGACCCTGACGCACCTGCACTCGTGCTCGATGACCCAGACTGGCACCCTGGCGTGATGGGTATTGTGGCCAGTCATTTGTTGGAAAAGTTTTATAAGCCTGTTTATATTATTGCTAAGGGTAAAGGCTCCGTGCGCTCTACACCTGGCATTTCTGCGGTGCAGGGTCTGCACGCAGCCGCACATTTGTTAGACAGATTTGGCGGACACTCACAGGCCGCAGGCTTTGCCATCAAACGCGGCAATGAAGAAGCATTTAAGGAAGTGATTTGCAACTATGTTGCAGCGCAACCCAAACCCGAACGCTTACTCCTCGCTGACACCTTGCTAAGTGGTTCAGAAGTTGATGATGATTTGTACAAAGCAATTTGCGAATTAGAACCTTACGGTGAAGGACACCCGAGCCCCATGTTTGCACTGACAGATACGCTGGATATGGCGCGGGCCGTTGGCAAAGAAGGAAACACCTTGCAGCTTCGTATTGGCGGTATTAAAGGTGTCGCTTGGCGACAGGGCGAACGCGCCAACAGTTTGCCTGCGGGTGAGACAGTTAACGCCGTTGTCAGTTTGCGCGAAAACATTTGGAATGAAAAACGCTCGCTCGAGTTCATCGCCGAAGACATCCGCAGTGCCGAGTACTTGAATTACCAAACCTTATCTAATGAAGTCAACGTGCACATTTTCAGAGGAAAGCCAACCGCTGAAGCACACGTCATACAGACACCCGAGGATTTACAAACCTCAATAAATGTTACTGTTTTTCACATCCAAGATTTACCATCAAATGATTCTCTACAACTCACAAAAATTTTAACGAACTTTTTAACCCCAAGTCCCAACTCTCAATTCCTAAATCATTCCTTCTACTTTGACATTAGTAGCCCCAAACTTCACGCCCTTAACCAACTTACTATGGACCTTCCCACACTAAGTGATGTACGCAGAGGGTTTGTTTTCTTACAACGCGGTCAAGGTCTTCCCTTTTCGCATCTCAAAACAGAGCGTATCATGACGATTCTGCGTGAACTCGAGTTACTCAACGAACATAACCAACCGTATCGTGGACAAAAGCGTGACCCCTACACATCAGAAACGTTAATGACTGGGCTACTCGAGCGGTACAAGTTGCAAACGTTTATCAAAGCTTACAAATATTTAGATGATGGCTCGTTTGCTCAAGCTGTACAAACGCTTTTTTCTGCTTCAAGGATTGCTGTAGATTAAATCCATAAGCTCATAGTTTCAAAATAACGATGCTTGCTTCGCTCGAGTCTTCTCCTCTTGATTTTCTCCTATGAGCTGTTCTATTTTTCTAACATACGCCTTTGGGTCTGCTTTGCGCTCGAGCCCTGCTGCGTTCATATAACGCACTTTCCCAAAAATCGCCCGTTCTGTCCAGGGGCGGTCATGTACACCAAAACACCACGCCACACCCACAAAACCATTAGCATTGCGACCATCAATAAAATATTTATTATTGAGGTAAAGCGCATTCTTGAAGGCTTCTTCGGGTGTTTTTGACCACTCGAGAATTTTCTTGCCCCAATACATCCGCATGTAATTGTGCATGTAACCCGTATAGAGCATTTCTTTTTGTGCCGCATTCCAGTAGGGGTCGTGAGTTTGTGCGGTCTCGAGTTGCTCGAGTGAATACAAATGCGGGCGTTTATCACGACGATGTTCGTCTAACGTTTTTTTCACCCAAGCGGGCACACATTCATAGGAATCATAGTTGGGCGTAAAGTTGCAAAAGTTGATCGCCAGTTCACGTCGCACGATAACTTCTTCAATGTACGAATCAATATGTTTTTGTTC
>JBOFGY010000187.1:0-9550 GCA_051649365.1 Trueperaceae bacterium | reverse complement strand
AGGTTAAGGTGATTTGCATCGCTCTAGTCTAAGGCTCTAACACTATGAAGACGATTAGACGCGCTTCATCAAGACGTTGAAGCTGACGAGATGGGATTCAAAAGGGCGAGTAAGACGTAAGGCGTAAGAGCATTTACTTCTTACGTTTCGTATCTTACATCTTACCTAATTACTATCTCTGTCAGGTAAAAATAAGCAACTCTGAACTCAGCTCACCTAACTCTCTGTACGAATCATCAAAGTTTTGAGGTCATGGAGTGGTGTGTCAAACAGTCCCTCTTGCTCGAGCCTAAAGATACTTTGAAAATCTTCGTTTGAAAAAGCCTTCTTGAATCGCTCTATATAGGAAACGTACAAGGTTTTAACATAGTGATGTACGTCGTAATCATCGTGGTTGCTCTGCCCTTCGTCAAAAACACGCCAACCTTGCCGTGCTTTATAAATTTTGACACGCTCACCCTGTCGCCACCTAGAAGTATTGGAAGCCAACAACGCCTCATAGGCTGCTTCTTTACGTTTGGATTTCGCATACTGCTCGGGCGTTTTTGTTAACCGTACTTTAATGGCTACATCAGCTACATTGTAATGTCTGGTTTTTAAGTTCGTTATCGTCGCAAGAAAACTTTCGCGCAGAGCTTGCAGATTCTGTTCGAGCAAATACTTAAGAGCCTCTTTTAACCAGCGTTCGGCAAACGGTTCTGCACGGCTCGAGTGCAAAGCACCACCGCGCACCGTCAACACACCGTCATAACTTAGCAAGGCATAATTTTTAATTTCGTGGCTGAACATCGCCCTATAACGTCCATCAAACTCGAGTCGCAAGCCATTAGGCAATGTCGCCGCGACTTCTTCTACTAAGGCGCGCTCCCTAGCTTCGTCCCAAGCATCTGGAACACAAAAATATACACCGTCGGTATCTGCCTCGATGAGGGTGGCTCCTCGAGCCTTTAACTCGTGACAAACATGTTGTAAAACTTCTCGGCCCCTTTGTGTTATTTCATCGGCAGCAGCGCGGTCAGCAAACCAGGCTATCTTCTCCGCACCTAAATAGCCATAGGCTGAGTTGATTAAAAGTTTCATTGCAGCTTGCATCGCTTCGTGTTCACCGTACTCGAGTGACCCTGGTTCTGCATGTTTTGCAGCCGTCTTATGCTCGAGGCGCAGCGTCGTCAAGAGATCAACAAGATGGACGAAAACCCCGAGACTGTCGCACTTGGGCGCAATGGTGTAGAGGCGAATCAGTGATGGATAAAGACTGGCAATATCCGCTTTCACGACACGTCTGGCGACACCTGTCGCAAAAAGCATCACGGCACCACCTGCGTGTGGTTCATGGCTCGTTGCAGCTACAGCTTCAGGTAAAGCAGTTTTAGAATGCAGGTAAGCCCGCACCAAGAGCGGCTCGAGAATCCCTGTGGCCGTACCTGCATACGCTACTTTTTCATAGCGTCTCGGAGCCATTTTAGTCATGGCAAAGGTCGAGGTATGAAGACGTTGGGCAATCGCATCTACTTCTGCGACATCTTGCAAAGCGTAACGCCTGACACGCTGGGGGTCGTGCTGATACGTTTCAAAAATTTTTGCACCCTCGAGATACACCCGCTCTTCAGAAGCAACGCCAAAAAACTTTGCCACATCTTTAAGTCCGTGACTCGGCATCCGTCGTACCACAAAGTCTACACGCCACGTCGCGTCGAGCGTATCTAACAACTCTCGTCCTGCAACGCTATAACGAACACTGCCCCGACGTGACTGCGTTTCACCCGAGTCACCCATGCGGATTAAGCCTAAGGGTCCTGGCTTGCGGCCTAGCTCGAGGTTGAGCTTGTGGACTTGCGCTCTGCCTTCAAGAAAAGGTAAGTCAAAGCCCATCAAGTTGTGATTCTCAATGACATCGGGGTCGCGCTCTTGAATAAGCTGGCAAAGTTCTATAATCATGGTTGCTTCATCTTGGAGACGTGGGGCCTCGAGAACAATTTCCAAACCTTTCGAGTCACGGACTGCAATCATAAAAATGCGCCCGTGCTCTGCTGAGAGCGAGGTTGTTTCTAAATCAAATTGTAAGCGGTGCAAGTCAGCAAACTTTAGTTCATGAAAGTAAACTCTACCCGTTTGCATTAAATATTGCTCCACCGGAGGAACTTGGTAATAATCCTCTAAACTGTTGAGATTTGTTACGTCTTTGCCAAGTCGCATTGAAGCGTTTGTACGCAGAAGTTGCTCGAGCGAGCGTCCGTCTTTTGCACTTAATAAATATTTGAGGGGTAAATAGTTGAGTGAATGACTCGAGCCTGGCAGCTCTTGATAAGAGAAAGGAGCTGTCGTGTCATCACAATGTAAGTTGGCACCGAGTGAACTTACATCTTCTAAATGTGCTGCGTAAAGCCACGGGCGATACTGCTCCCGTCCACAAATAACTTTGTCGCCAATGCGCCGCCACATCAACGCTTTGCCGCTACGCTCTGCCCAAACACTAACAATACAAGGTGTCGTGTCCCAACCAAACAGCCAGGGGTCAAGCGTCATAAGGGTAGGCTAACATAGATTCAAATGACTGTATTTTCTCTTGCTAAAGAAACGCTGATTCAATGAAATAATTCGTGTGAGTTTGCATGTGTAAGCACCATCATTGTCAATACTATACGTTTGTAACTATGAAGGATAGACTATGAAAGCACTAAACTTTGAACACGTTTTCGAGCAAGGTACATTACCTCTGACGATTCTCGCGTTACACGGCACAGGTGGGAATGAACACGACCTCGTACCGATGGCCAGAATGGTCGCACCTCATGCTAATGTGTTAAGCCCTCGAGGAAAAATTTCTGAGGGTGGCGCGTTACGGTTTTTCAAACGTATTGCCGAAGGTGTCTTCGATATTGAAGACTTGAAATTTAGAACGCACGAACTCGCAGATTTTGTTAGCGCAGCATCACGAGAGTATGACTTTGACATTCGTAAGGTTTATGCACTCGGTTTCTCTAACGGTGCGAACATTGCCTCAAGTCTCTTCTTTCTTCGCCCCGACGTTTTAGCAGGTGGCGCAATTTTGCGCGGCATGGTACCCCTGGATAAAGACAAGGGTGAACTCGAGCAACTTCCTGACCTTATGGGCAAAAAAGTTTTTCTAGCCAACGGCACACGCGACCCCATAGTGCCACTCGACAACGCCAAAAGACTTGCAGCAATGTTCAAAGAAGCAGGGGCAAACGTAACGCACGAACTTAACCCTGCTTCACATGGCTTGATTCAAAGTGATTTGCAGACGATGCAACGATGGTTTACTGCCCTAAATGTTTAGCAGAATAAGTAGGAGCAGCTCTTTGCATGACACGAGTCTTGATTGCTAAACTGAGGCTATGCAAACTCCAAAACGTTTCAAAGGAAAAACCACCAAGTCGCTCGAGCTACCTTATCTCCTCTATCTACCCAAAAACGCGGAAAAGAAAAAACTACCGCTCGTCATGTTTTTACATGGCTCAGGCGAGCGTGGCAACGACTTAAATTTGCTCAAACACAACGGCTTGCCTAAAGTAATTGACATGCCTAAAGTAATTGATAACGGTCAAGATTTTCCCTTTATTGTCGTGTCACCACAATGTCCGGCAGATTCTTGGTGGACGTTGGAACTCGAGGCTCTCAAAGGCTTGCTCGAGTCTGTCATCAAAAAGCACAACGTAGACACGAAGCGCGTTTACATTACAGGTCTTAGCATGGGCGGCATGGGAACGTGGCAATTTGCAATTCACTACCCAGAACTTGTTGCTGCAATTTTGCCTGTTTGTGGTGGTGGCGAAGTGCATCTCACAGACCGCCTTCGTGATATCCCTGTATGGGCCTTTCACGGCGATAAAGATAATATCGTGCTGCCCGAAGAATCTAAGCGCATGGTTGATGGTGTAAACCGACACGGTGGCAATGCTAAACTCACTGTTTACAAAAATGTCGGTCATGACTCGTGGACGAAAACGTATAACAATCCAAAAATCTACGCATGGCTACTGAGTCATGTAAAGGGTAGAAGGTAGAAGCTAAGGCATAAGTCGGCAGCAATTTCTTACAAACGGCGCACGGTGCACCGTCTGTACCCTCCTTTGTCATTGCGAGACTCAGTTTAAGATGTTGTTAACCTCAACTCAGCTAGGTATTGCCGCATCCACGAGGTAATCTCTACTTCGTTAGTTCACACGTTGTAGCTTACAAACCAAGTTTGGTTTTCAGCGCATTCATCAGTGCTTCGTCAGCAGCTTGATGTTCGCTTTCGTAAGCATCGAAGTGCGCTTTCATTGCATTAAATCCTGTGCCTGCACCCGTCAGGTCTGCAAGGCTGCCATTTTTATCTGCACCATGATCGAGCGCGTTCATATAAAGATACATACTCATGCGGAAACCATTGGCGGTCAGGCGATTAAACAAGTCGGTTGACTGTACTTTCAGGTCTTCAGGAATAAGGATATTGAACTTCTTACTTTCATTCCATTCATAATCGAGAACAGTGCGGTTATAGCCCCAAAAGTAGCGGTAGTTCATCTGAAAGTAGGGCGTTGTTGGAAACGCACCCATTTGATTATTGCGGCGTTCCATATTCGCTTCTTGTAAAGAACCTTTCGTGACCAAGCGCATCAGCGTTTGAAACGAGTTGTGGGTGAACATGCGCTCGTCAATAAGCGTGCCCACCATATACTCGCCGACCTTCGTCGCGTTACTCGCGTGAATGCGGGCAAAACTTGGGTCGAAGGTAAACCCAATCCAGAACCAGGCCAAGCGCAACTGGTGTTGCTCGGTTGCTTCGGAACGCTCGGGGTCAATGCTGTTTTGTACGAATTCTGGATAACCAAGCTTTTGCAAATTCGTTTTGAAGGTGTTGGCTTTACTGCTTTCCTCGAGCATGACCCTGCCACGGTCCCCAATTTCCCACATGTCACCAGGTAAAAACTGTGGGTCTTTGCGTCCTTTCATAACCTCTAAAGTGTCTAGGTAAGAAAAAGCTAAGGCACCATCGGCAAAGTCAGAACGGTTCAAAGACTCGAGCCTTAGCATATGCTGACCTATAAGAGCGGATAAAAATTTGTGCTGGTTAAAATCAGGTGCCGCTCCACAAGCTAAGGATGGATTGATACCGTCCATCGTGCAAGTGTCGAGCAGTTGCGTTGCGGTCATGTCTTTTGCAGCCAAGTACATCTTCCAAAAATTATCGTTGCTGGGGTCAGCGAGATAAGCGTCTTGCAAGGCTTGCCACTCTGCTTTGCGTTCAGGCTTGGGGTCGTGGGCAACATCGGCAATCCAGTCGTTGAACGTACCTTCACTCGCTCCGTGATGTACGTCTGCAGACCAAAGCGGATAAAGAACACCCGTGGGCAAGTTGCGCAAGTTGAGTAGGTTTGGATTTGCACCGGCGCGGTTCGTACCTTCAGCGAGGTCGAGAAGTTCATCTCGCGCTTTTTCTGCAGCCTCGAGCGAGTCAATTCGTGAGCCAAATAATGTGGGAAGAAGGGGCTCGAGCTGTTGTCCAAAAGCAATATCACGCTTAACCGCAGCCACATGGGGTGCGTCCGTTAACTCGGGTAAGAGCACCGAACCACCAGGTTGAAAGGGTCTGAAGGCTCGAGCATTTGTGACTGGCATCGCGTACTTCTGGCGCAGCGCATTCACTGCTAGCACGAGCGCATCAGCTTCTTGCTGTGTCGCGCCGTCAATCATGGCACGGCGGCGCAGGTCAGTATCTGTCGAACCAATCTGTGCTAGGTCAAAAAAGTCTGCGCCATGACAACCTGCACATGAACCCTTAGGGTGTTTACTGAGTGTGTCATTGCGCCACAAACTCATGGCCAGGGCATTGGCTTCCTCTGTGGTGAGGGATGTAGGATTTTCACTTCCTGGAATATCGGTTACAGGAGTATCAGGGATTGGGTTATCTGCAACTGGATTATCGGTCCCTGAATCACTACCACCTGTAGTAGCTGGAGGCGTTTGAGTTGGAGGTGTGTGTAGGGTGGCTGAGTCACTACAGGCAACAAGACCCAGCATGACGACGATAAAGACAATGAAGAGAGGACGCATCGTGCCATCTAGTGTAGAGCCAAAACGCTTACACTGCTATAAAAAATTACCGTTCTCTGCGCAGCTTACACTTTGTAGAGATAAAAAGTAATGATGCTTTACTTTTTAGTTTTAGCATCATGATGGCAATTGATCAAACATGACTTTATTTATCTGTCCAAAATCAACCTTGGAAACCCGTAGTTAACCCAGTCATTTGAAGAAGAATGCGTAAGTCCTGATGTTTCAGTAACTTTGATGTTTCAGTAACTTTGATGTTTCAGTAACTTTGATGTTTCAGTAACTTTGATGTTTCACCGAGCTCGAGTTCTTCTCTAAACTGTAGATCGTAAAGCGTTTTATAGATGCCGCCTCTCGCTAACAGCTCACGGTGTGTTCCCGTCTCAGCAACCTGGCCTTGGTCAATCACGAAAATTTTATCCGCATTTTGAATCGTGGATAAGCGGTGGGCAATAACGATACTCGTCACGTCTTGATTTTGCGAGTCGTGTTGGTTCCAAAATAATTTATCGAGAGCATCTTGAATTACGTACTCCGATTCGCTGTCGAGCGAACTCGTCGCTTCGTCGAGGACTAAAATCTTGGCACGTTTCAAAATGGCTCTCGCAATCGCAATGCGTTGTTTTTGACCGCCTGAAAGTTTTACGCCACGTTCGCCAATTTCTGTGTCGTAACCTTGGGGCAACCCCTCGATAAAGCCATTCGCATTCGCTAGACGTGCAGCTTCTGTGACCTCAGCATCCGTCGCTTCAGGCCTGGCGTAACGAATATTTTCTGTCACGCTACCAGAAAATAGTGTAGGGTCTTGGGGAACGTGAGCAATGGAGTTTCGCAGCGTCTCGAGCTTGTACTGACGAAGATGGATACCTCCAACAATAACCTCACCTGCTTGCGGGTCATAAAGACGACTCAACAATTTTGTAATCGTGCTTTTACCACCGCCCGAGGAACCAACGAGCGCGACGGTCTCCCCTGCTTTAATGTGCAAACTTAAACCATTGAGCGATGGCCGCTCGGCTTCAGGGTAGGTAAAATAAACATCACGCAATACAATGTTCGTATCCTGCAACATCGTGACGGTACCACCCGTTTCTGGTGTGTCCTCGAGCAAGTTATTTACACGTTCTAATGCGGCCATGCCTGACTGCAAAATATTATTGAAATCCACAATAAACATAATTGGCATAATAAGATTACGAAGGTACAACAAAAACGCCATGAGTTCACCTGTCGTCAAACCCAACGCAGCCACCTGACGCTGACTCACCACGAACCAAGCCCCTAAAAGAAGTAACGCCGCCATACCCAGATTCGAGCTAAGCCCGACAAAGCCTTGCATCACCCCAGACACTTTGCGGCGGTCTAAACCGCGCTGATAATAAGCTTCATTTTCTTTTTGAAAGCGCATGAACTCGAGTCTTTCATTTGCAAAGGTTTTCACCACTGCAATATTGCCCACCGCCTCGGTGACAATCGCTGTCATCTCTGCAATTTTGGCGCGAATATCTTTCGAGATAGCCCGTAACTGTCCACGGTAGTAAAGGGTAAAAAACCCCATCGCCGCAATAATGAAAAGACTTAGCAGCGCGAGAATCCAATTCATCGAAAGCAAAATAATAAAAGCTACAACAACACCAAAGAGCGTGCCGACAATGCGCGTTGCCCCAGCTTGAATCATGCTCTCAAGCGCGTCCACATCGGCCATCACTCTCGAAACCAGTGAACCTGAACGTTCTTTTGTAAAACGCTGTAAGGGTAACGCCAATAAACGCTCATAAGCTCGAAGTCGCAAATCGTTGATAACACGCTGAGTAAAAGCGTAGCTCGAGAGCATCGCAAAATAATCCATGAGCGCACTAAAGAGATAAAACACAACAATGGCCAACGTCATCCATACGAAGAGACGCACCTCGCCTCGAGGAATCAGTTCGTCAATCACAATGCGCGTAAACTGTGGACTAATTTGACTTAAAGACGCAGAAAAAGCTATAAGGAGCGATAGCCAAAGGACTTTGTTTTTATAGGGTGCTAATAAAGTCCAGAGTTCAGCTAGCGAGGAACGTTTCACCTAAAGAGTGTAACGCCGTAATGAGAAGCTGTATGGAAGCTGCCTAACGTAACTAGGGCACGTAGCAACGTAAAACCGTTGCATCACCTGACACTTCATATTCACCCAGGCTTGCTGGTAACACCACCGACTCTGCACGGTTAAGCAGTACAGGGCTGTGTTCAGCTTTGACATGAAGCTGACCTTCAATCACGGTAAGCAGCTCGAGACTATCCGCATCCGTTTGCATCGGCACCACCTTGTTGATCAGCCACTTCTCCGCGACGAAAAATTCACTGCGGACAAGTTCCGTCACACCACCAGAGATTTTTTTAGGTGATACATTCGCATCCTGACTTTTTGTTAAAGATGATACTTCTAAGGCTTTATCCACATGCAACTCGCGCAAATTACCGCTACTATCCTTACGGTTGAAATCGTAAAGACGATAGGTCAAGTCACTCGACTGCTGAATCTCAAAGATAAACACATCTGGCCCAAGTGCGTGAACCATGCCGGCAGGGTTGTAAATAACATCACCTGTTTTTACAGAAACATAATTGAGGAGGGGCTCGAGCTTGCCATTTGTAATTGCTTCACGCACTTGCTGTTTGCTAACATCTTCCTTAAATCCCCAAATAATTTGCGAACCCTGTTTCGCGTCGAGCACGTACCACGCTTCGGTTTTGCCCAAATACCCCGTGTGTGCTTCTTTGGAAAGTGCGTAGGTATCATCAGGATGAACCTGAATCGAAAGCCACTGTGAAGGGTCTAAAAATTTAGCGAGCAGTGGCACCGTATCGCCGTAGCGTTCTACACTTTTTGTCCCAAGCAACTTTGCACCATAAATCGAAGCAATGTGTTGTAAGGTCTGCCCCGCCAATTCACCGTTGGCAATTTTATTACCAGCATAGACGAGCCAGGCTTCACCCAAAGGCTCTTTGGTTGGCACCTCTGCGAAACCAGGTACAAAGTTTTTTAGTCTCGAGCCACCCCAAAGGCGTTCACTCGGTTGCGGGATGAGTTTTAGTGGATAAAGATTCATAGAGGTAGTGTAACACTTCAGCCTGTCAGCTTCTTCGTCATTGCGAACCTTCACTAAAGGTGTTTTTTAGAGCCATTTCACTTATCTTTACATTACCCGCGAGGCGATCTCTTTGGACTGACTTTGCTATTAACTCAGTTCAAAGAGATTGCATTGCCTCCTGGATGGCAGCACTGCCTAGTGTTTACAATTAACACACCTTCGCTATTGCCATGAAACTCGAGAAACACCGTCATCTCTTCGGGATACGTTGTTCCCTTATAGAACCCATTTGGTATCTTTCATGAATTGACCAAACGACGCAGCATTAAACGAATAAAGCAGACATTGAGATTAGCTGTAGCGTTATTGAGGGTTGCTTCAAAGTTTTTGACTAAACTCTTACAGCGCTCGACCCA
>JBOFGY010000186.1:0-26382 GCA_051649365.1 Trueperaceae bacterium | reverse complement strand
ATTCAAACCGATGGCGGGTCAGACTTCACTTCCGAGCATTTTCAAACAACCTGCCAAGAACTTGGCTCCTGGCATCGTAGTTCTATCAAGCAAACCCAAGGTATGGCCATCCTGGAACGACTCAATAAAACTTTTAAGTACGATTTCTTTTTCAGACAGGAGTGTGATACTTTTGAACAGCTTCCCTCTTGAGGCAACTCGTTTAAGCGTTGGTAGAACCATGATCGCATTCATTCTGCCATTGACTATTTAACCCCTTGGCAAAAATTACAAATGGATGCTAGGCTCTAACAATCTTTGGAAGTGTTTTGAGTAGCAGTACCGAGCAAGGCTTTGTTGTTGTTTACGTCTTGTTGGATTTATAAACACTTTATCACCAAAGACTAGCTTACATTTTTCAAGCGTTTCGACAAAAACTTCTCGAAATTTGGCAATTTCTTCACCAGACAGATTTTGATTATCTCTCATGAATTTGTTGAGGTGTTTTGAAAGTTTATCTTCCGTTTTAGATAGCTCCCCACGCATTGCAAAAAACCGTAAGACTTGTTCTTCCGCCTCGCGTCCATCTTTCTCTTTTTTTCCGTCTTTACCTTTGCGAAAATCTTTAATTTCTGACGTTTTTGCTAATTCTTGAAGGAGTAAATCCAAACCTCCTGGATATAAAGCGTGTCGTATTTCCTGCGGAGATAGTAAAACAGCTCCTTGATTAAGACGAGCAAAAATATCTTGCACTATTTGTGAGCTGTTATCGTGTCTCAATATAATGCATCGAATAGTGTAGTTTTCGATTTCTGCCTTAAGGTTTGATGATAAATCTTTGAATTTTTTACCGTTTAATTCTTCAAAAGTTTCAAGCCCCTCAAGGACAAATTCATTGTCTATAAATCTAATAACTGTTGTAATTCTTTGAACTCCATCGATAACATAATGTCTACCGTCTTCAGTTTCTGCAAAATAGCAGGCAGGTAAAGGTATTCTCAATAAACATGACTCTATAAATCGTGGTTTTATCCTCTTTTCCATCTTTGTTCCATTTATATTTTCTTTGGAAGTCAGGCTCGAGTTCTAACTTTTTAGCCTTTTCTCTTTGATATAGGGTTTCAAAAGGATAGTCAATTGGATATAGATTGAGGGTTTTTCCTACGTTTTTGTTCATGCTTCCAATCATTATAAAGTAAACTTGGGCGATCCATTAGGTCGCCCAAGCAAAAGAATTAGAATCCACTTAGCTTAGAAATCCATATCTCCACCCATACCACCCATACCGCCACCTGGGCCGCCTGCTGGCATCTTGTCCTCTTTCTCAGGCACGTCAGCAATCACTGCTTCGGTGGTGAGGAGAAGGGCACCGATGGAGGCTGCGTTTTGCAAGGCTGTACGTGTAACTTTGGCTGGGTCAACGATACCTTGGGCAATCATGTCTTTGACATATTCGCCGGTCTCGGCGTTGAAGCCGTATTTGCCGTCGCTCTTACTCTTAATGGCGTTGACAACAACACTGCCTTCAAAGCCTGCGTTGGCAGCAATTTGACGGGCGGGTTCCTCGAGAGCGCGAATCAAGATTTGTGCACCTGTGCGTTCATCACCTTCAAGTGTTTTAGCCATTTTTTCAACAGCACTGACAGCATGAATAAGCGTTACGCCACCACCCGCGACGATGCCTTCTTCGACAGCAGAACGTGCGGTTGAAAGAGCATCTTCAAAGCGGTGCTTTTTCTCTTTAAGTTCGGTTTCGGTAGCGGCACCCACGCGGATGACTGCAACGCCACCTGCGAGTTTAGCAAGACGCTCTTGGAGTTTCTCGCGTGCATAGTCGCTGTCGGTATTGTCCATTTCGCCTTTGATGGCTTTAACACGTGACTCGATTTCGCTTGCTTGGCCTTTGCCTTCAATAATGGTCGTTTCTTCTTTGCCAATACGAACACGCTGAGCACGGCCAAGCATGTTGATTTTTGTGTTCTCTAACTTGAAGCCGAGTTCTTCGGCGATCAAGGTGCCGCCTGTAACCGCAGCGATGTCTTTAAGCATTTCTTTACGGCGGTCACCAAAGCCTGGAGCTTTCACCGCAGCGATGTTTAGTGTGCCACGCAGTTTGTTTACAACGAGAGTTGCAAGGGCTTCGCCATCTACATCTTCAGAGATGATGAGCAGTGGGCGGCCTGTTTGGGCGACTTGCTCGAGTACGGGCAACAAGTCCTTAAGTGCAGAAATTTTCTTCTCAACGATGAGGATGTAGACATCTTCTAGCACAGCTTCCATCGCTTCGCTGTCAGTGATGAAGTAAGGGCTGATGTAGCCTTTATCAAACTGCATTCCTTCTACAACGTCGAGGGTGGTGTCTAAGCTCTTCGACTCTTCAACGGTAATCACACCATCGCGGCCCACTTTGTCCATGGCTTCGGCAATAAGCTGACCAATTTCTTTGTCGTTCGCAGAGATGCTAGCAACCTCGGCAACAGCCTTGGTGTCTTCGATCGTTTTGGACATGCCACGAATGGCTTCGACAGCAGCTTCTACGCCTTTGTCAACACCACGTTTGAGTGCGAGTGGATTTGCACCAGCAGCAACATTGCGAAGACCTTCTTTAACAATTGCTTGACCCAAAACAGTCGCAGTGGTTGTACCGTCACCCGTAATGTCATTGGTTTTGCTAGCGATTTCGATAAGAAGTTTGGCACCGATGTTCTCTAGGTGGTTACCAAGCTCGATATCTTTAGCAACCGTTACACCGTCTTTGGTGATGGTGGGGCTACCAAATTTTTTCTCTAAAACAACATTGCGACCTTTGGGGCCAAGTGTGACTTTAACAGCGTTAGCAACAGCGTTCACACCACGCTCGAGGCTGCGTCTGGCTTCTTCTTTAAAAATTAGCTCTTTAGCCATATAGTTTTCTCCTTTTTTAGATTTTGGTACTTCTTTTGAGCATTTTCAGTACTTCAGCTAGTCAGCATGTTAAGAAAACCAAAAAGCTGAAATGCTGACTAGCTGACCTGCTTACTCGACGATTGCGTGAATATCCCGCTCTGCTAAAATCATAAGTTCTTTATTATCGAGCTTAAACTCTGTGCCACCGTACTTGGCATAAACAACGGTGTCGCCCACTTTGACTTCTAGGGCTACTTTTTGCCCGTTGTCGAGTGTGCGACCACTGCCTACCGCGATAACCTTACCGCGCTGGCTTTTTTCTTTAGCGGTGTCAGGAAGTAAAATACCACCTGCGGACTTTTCTGGCTCGTCAATAACTTCGACGATGATTTTGTCACCAATGGGCTTGAGTGTTGCGGCCTTGGTAGCTGCCATATGTGCCTCCTTAAAAGATGAGAAGTAACTTTTTGTTACCTCTAGGGATGCTTTTCCGTTAAAAGACGGCTCATCCCAATGATTGTGTGCTTCTTGACGCTTTAGCACTCGCACGAGGTGAGTGCTAACCAATAGAGATTTTAGTCAAATTCTTAACAAATTGTCAAGTAGCTTGAGTGAACTAGACTCATATTTAGATTGATTTTAGATTGATGAAGACTGTCGAGCCTGCTGGAAGCTGTAAAAGGGGTTTTTTGAATAACGCTTTAGGATAAGGCGGTGCTAGTATGAGCGTTCTATGTCTATCTCATCATCTATTACACATGGTATTATTACATATGGTATCCAAAAACAAGGCATTCAAAAACTCAGGCTTTTTTCTTTCCTCTTTATTACCGTTATCGCTTTACTAACTGCTTGCCAATCCCCATCTGAATCTGCCAATCCTACACCACCAGACTCAGATGGAGACTCTCAGCCGAATGATCCTGGCACACCCAATACCCCAGGCACACCCAATACCCCAGGCACACCCAATACCCCAGGCACACCCAATACCCCAGGCACACCACCTTTGGCCTCGAGTGCCCTTGGTCTATCTCCCTGCGAACCTTCTAGCAAAGGTCAGGATTATCAGGTAGGGCCAGGAGAGGGTCAACTCGCTTCGCTTGATTTAGTACCTTGGGAAAACCTACAAGCTGGTGACACGGTGCGCGTGTTCTACCGCTCTGAACCCTACCGCAGCAAGATTCATTTGTCTGCTCAGGGTACAGCAGACGCACCTGTGCGTTTATGCGGTGTTAAAAGTGATAAGGGCGAGCGTCCTGTAATCAGTGGTGAAAATGCCACCACCCGCAGTGAACTTGCTGGGGCCTTTGGTAGAGAAGCTTCTGAAGCGGCCCAGTACAATGAAACCAGAGGCATCATGTTTATAGGTCGTAATCTTGGCACACAAGAAGAATGGACGGAGTATCCGAGGCACTTACAAATAGATGGGATCGAGATTCGCGCAGCTCACCCTAAGTACACGTTTACAGATTCGTTTGGAAAGTCCCAAACCTACCTCGATTTTGGGGCCTGTGTCTGGCTTGACCGCGGGCATCACATTGTGATTGCCGACAATGAAATTCACGATTGTAGTCAGGCGATTTTCTCGAGGTCAACAGACGATGGAGATTTTGCTATCACGAAAGATATACGCATCGCTGGTAATTATCTCCATAACAGTGGTATTGCCAATAATGACCGTATGCACACGACTTATGTGCAGAGCGTCGGTGTCACCTACGAATTTAACCGCTACGGCATGTTGCGACCAGGTGCGATGGGTAACGCCTTAAAAGACCGCAGTGTTGGAACAGTGGTTCGCTACAACCGCTTTGAAGACGGTGCTAGAGCGATGGATTTTGTTGAGGCAGAAGATTACACCGTCACAGCACTCGCTGATCCTACTTATCGGTTAACCTTTGCTTATGGTAATCAAATTGTTAAAGACGGCAACAAAGGCTCAACCATTCACTATGGTGGTGACCACGCCGGTAGCGAAGTTAATTACCGCAAAGGCACGCTCTATTTCTTTTCAAATACAGTGCATATTACCGGTGACGACTACGCAGTCATTTTTCAACTCTCTACCACTGAGGAAAAAGCCGAAGTTTGGAATAATGTTTTTTTATTTGATGATGCGATTGCATACCCGAGAATGCGAGCTGGGCAAGATAATGCGCCAGGCATTGAGTCGGGCGGAATTGTTAATTTATACCGTAACTGGATTGTAAAACGTTGGTCGGATGCTGGCCCCTATCACACGGTAGACGGGCAGCTTAATGGTGCGGAAAACTTGTTAACGGGGGAGACGTTACCCGTAATGCTGAGTACCCTGCAACCGCTAGGAGGAAGCGCACTGATTGATGGCGCACAGACTGTTCCCGCTGGTGCAAGTGCTGCTGTAACTCAACATCCTGTTGAATGGCAGTTAGATGCAGGGTTTAAGCCTGTGGCTAGAACTGCCAAGGGAAGTGCGATAGATTTGGGGGCTCTCGAGCCTTAACAAAATCCAGTCGGTATGTTTGCATTAATATAGACGTTATGAAAAGCTATCGTGCAAACGGTACATAAATCACCGTTTGCACTAAAAACTCTAAATGACTGACGCAGCAAATACAAATTCTAAACGTTTAATAGTTAGTTTGGGATTGTGGATTCTGTACCTACCGCAGGTTGTGGAGGTGGAGGATAGCTTACCTCTGGCGATGTTTCCTCATTAGTAATAGGGTCTGTTTCTTCAGGGATTTCTACCTGGGGTTTATATCTAGCATCAGGTCCAGCAAAACCTATCGAAACTGTTAAGCTGAGGAATAAACTTGCTAGTAAAGCTATACACAGTCTGTTCATATCCTTCTCCAAATAGTGGGATTCTCTCAATCTCAACAGGGTAAGCTTTCTCAAATATTCTAACAAGTTATTTTTTTTCGTCAAGTCTGGTAAAAGCGTTTTTTAGTAAAGGCTCTAATTCTTGGCGAACACGTAGGCGCACACTAGCTAGGTCTAGTTTTTCCAATAAGGGTCGAATGGTTTCTTTCTGGTAGGGTTGACCATACTTCAAGATAGATGTATAAACAATAGCTTGAATATCAGGATAGGTTGCATCACTTAGCGAGTCCATAAGTGTAATAAGCGCATCTTGTACTTGTTGTGCTCGCTCGAGTTCACTATAGATGTTGACTAAGGAACTTAGCGCAGCTAAGCGAAAAGCCTTGTCAGAATTGCTATTTTCTACTAATGAAAGGTTGAGTTGTATAGCTCTGTCATAGTTTCCAAGCATATGATAGGCTCTGGCTAGATACCTACGGAGGCCGTAATCGCCAGGGTGATTTGACCGCAAGGCTTTCTCAGCTTCAGCTAACCCTTCTTCAGGTTTTCCTAGATGAATTAAATTAAGCATGAGATTAGCTGCAATCGTAACTTCATGAAGTCGAGTTCCAATTTTTCTAGCCATTTGTAGATTGGCATGATGTAAGGGTGTAGCTTCTGCATATCGGCCAAGTCCGTCGTAGAAGGTGGCACGACTGCTGAGGACAGTGAGTAAATCTATGGGACGAAGGTGTTTACGGTTTTGTAGGATTTGGTCAATAATTTTTAAGCTCTTTTCAACGTCTCCAGTAATATCTAGTAAGATAGAGCGCATCAGAAGTAAATCGCGCTGACGGGATTTATCGCTGAGTTTTTCTACGTTGTAAAGCGTTTCTGCTTCATCTAAAAAGGCTAAAGCTGTAGGGGCATCACCTTGTTTGTAGTAGTGATAGCTCAGGGTAGAAAGGGCTCGAGTTTTAGCAAGTGCATCTTCAGAGGTTAGTAAGGACTCTGCTAAAGCTTTAGCTTCGGGATTACTGTACATCTCATAGCTGTCAGCTAAATCAGCAATAACACTGTCTTTGTTTCGCGGTTCCAAACTTAGAACATGCTCGAGCACTTTGCTATTTTCTTCATAAAGTCCCACGCTCTCAAACTTCTTGGAAGCTTTAAGATAAAACTCAATCGCTTTATCCTTATTCTCCGCTAGCTCCCAATGCTTGGCAATTACAGTAAGCTCAGCTTTTTTAAGATGTTTAGCCGCTTGCCCATGCAGTAAAACCCGCCGCGCCTTTGAGAGAGAACTGTAGATGCTCTGCCGCATAAGGTCATGACTAAACGTGGTGTGGGTTAACATACCAGCACGCTCTGCTTCTTCAAGTGCCTTAACAACTGCCCAAGACGACAAGCCTGTCAGTTTAGTTAACAACTCGGGTGATAATGACTCTGCCAGCACTGAAGCAGCTTGCAGCACTCGTTGACTAAGGTCAGAAAGTTTGTGCAGTCTTTGCTTCACGACATCCGCAACTTTCTTTGGCACACTGAGCTTCTTCGGCACACTGAGCGTTCCATCGTTACTCTGGCTTAAAGATTTGAGTGTCTCGAGAATAAAAAAGGGATTGCCGCCCGTGTACTCGAAAACTGTAGACTCGAGAAAATGTTCGGGTAAAGCTTGGGTCTGGCCTGCTCCTTCGCTGTAGTTTTGGCTGTAATTTTTAATAAGGGCCTGGGCAGCTTTAGGATCGAGCGGCTCTAGGTGAAGTTCAAAGGCACTCTGTCTTAAACCTTTGAGCACCTTAGCTAAGGGTTCACTGATTTCGTTGCTGCGATAACTGATGAGGAGTCGCACATCTTGCTGCTGCGCTAAATAACCGAGTAGCTCGAGAGTCGCGCCATCTCCCCACTGCATGTCATCAAAAATAATCGTTGGGCTGACAGAAACTAAATAGTGTTTCCAAGCTTCTAATACCCTCACTTTATCGAGTTCTTCAAACACACCAGAGCCCGGTGAGAGTTCAGGAACAAAACGCCGAAGTTCGTGTTTATAACTGCCAAGGTTTGGAAATGAGGCGAGATGTTCGCGCACGTACGTAACCAGCGAAAAATAAGGGATGGTCTCTAAGCCTTCGGGCGAGCGCAGATAAAGTGCACTTGGAAACGTTTCTTGCAGTAAGCGTGTTTTGCCAATACCAGGCTCGCCAGCAATGAGTGTGACGGCGTGTTGGGTTTGGAGTTGAGCTATAACTTCTTCTCTGCCTATAAAAGCCTTGGTGAAGGTTGGTAGAACCCGTTTAGAAGTAACACTGAGCGGTAAAACGCGAGGACTGTTATCTTGGAGAGTTCTAGCCAGCTCGAGCGTCTCGAGTAACGGCTCTACCCCTAAGTCACGAACTAGGGTTGTTTGAAAGGCTTCAAACACTCTTAAGCCTTCACTGTATTCACCGAGTTGCTGGCACAGTTGCAAGTAGCGTTGCAAAATATCTTCAGCTAAAAGGTCGTCGTTGAGGAGTTTCCTTAGGAGCGTTAAGGCTTCCCTGGGTTGGGTCGCCGTTTTGGTGTACTCGAGCACGACGTTGCGGTAGGTAGTGTGCAGGCTTTGGCGTTCTAGCTCGAGCCAATCGTCATAGTCAGGTAAATCTGCAACAGGAAAGCTTTGCAAAAGTGGTTTTTCATAAAGCGTTATAGCCTCACGGATGGCACCTGTAGCTACCGCGCGTTGAAAGCATTTGACATCACTCTCTACGGGCCAACGCAACCGTTGACCTGTTATCTCAAGACCCTGGGCAAACGGTAGATTGCGTGCTCTAGAAAGAATAAGTCGCAGGTATTGGCGCGCCGTTTTTGTGTCGGTGTCGGCGCGTAGAAAGGTGGCTAAGTCGCTGCGGTTGACCCAGCTTTCTGTGAGGACTAAATACACTAGTAGGGCGGTGGGTTTGCCTATGGGTAGTTCATAGCGTTGCTTATTGACCAAGACATGGGGTTCTGTTGTCAACAGGTGCAGGTAAACGCTCATCGTTGTAGTTTATCCAATTTTTCAAACATGAGTGAAACGCTTGTGAAACGCTCGAGTTGTCATACTGTCCTCGGTACTATTGAGGGCGGACTCGACTCGAGGCGGTCAACATTTTACTGCCCTACCCGAGTTAATTTCCTAATCAATGGTTCGGAGTCATTATGGTAACGCAGCTACCTCTATATTGACGTTGCCATAGATTGGGGAAGAGCTTTGTTGTCGGGTGAGATAAGGGCATTAATCTACAAGAGTTCTTATCTCTTAGTATTCAAACGGTTCTTGTTCATATGAGTTTGGGTTCAGGCAGGGATTTCTGCCCAAAGGAGAAATGATGAAAAAAATCTTGGTGTCAATATTTGTTTTGATAGCTCTTACTACTGGTGCAATTGGATTTGCACAAGACGGTGGTGGAGATGCTGGTGGTGGAGATGCTGGTGGTGGAGATGCTGGTGGTGGGGATGCTGGCGGTGGAGATGCTGGCGGCGGTGGCGACATTGAAGCAGTAGCATTTCCAGTTCAGGAAACTGCCAGTGATGGTAATACACAAGTAGCAGCTAACGGAAATCAACAAACAGGCAGCAGAACTGGAGAAATAGAAGGGACTGTCTGTCTCGCCGGATACTGCACTACAACTACTTATAACCCGAATACTGGGGTCACAGAATTCTGTGAAAAGGTTTGCGTGCAAGGAGGTACTCCTCTAGCAAATGGCGGCGGATGCGTAACAGTAGAGTGTATCTCTACCCCAACTACTCCTCAACCCAACCCTATGCCTGAACCTACACCTGAACCCCCTTCAAATGTTTGTATTATTCCTGGTGATAATTGCACCTCTCCCCCCAATAGTACGGATGTTGATGAACCTGTTCCCAATAGTGCCCCCACTTCTCAACAAAGTGAAACTGACCCAGGTAACAATGACCCCCTTGAACTTGCTGGCGATCCTAATGGCAACGATTCTGGTGGAGAAAGTGGCGGCTACGAAGGTGGTGGAGAAAGTGGTGGCTACGAAGGTGGTGGAGAAAGTGGTGGCTACGAAGGTGGTGGAGAAAGTGGTGGCTACGAAGGTGGCGGCTATGAAGGTGGTGGAGAAAGTGGCGGCTATGAAGGCGGTAGCGGCGGTGGTGGCGGTAGCGGCGGTGGTGGCGGTGGTTCCAAACACGAAGATACTGAACAACAATTGAATTAAGTCCCTTGAATTAAGTCCCTGAGTACAAAAGTTAGACCCCAGAAACTCTGGGGTCTAACACCACATCCGTCCAGGAATAACAAAGGTGTGTTATTTAACACACCCTCCCAACGGGTAAATTTCAACATCTGCCCGTTCGCCTTTTAAGAAAAATGCTCTCAGTACGCGACAATTCTTAAAACGGACTTGGTAGGGTGCGCGATGCTTCGCTCAAACTATGTACACAGTGCACCAACATGATGTCATATAATTTTTACTATTAATTCACTTTCAAAAACGAGTGAAACGCCTGTGAAACGCTCGAGGTATACATTACCTTCTGTGCTTTCAAGAGTAGGGTTGACTTAGCGCAAGTAAGTCAACGTTGAATCAATCTCGAGGGTAATGGAGGAGAACCAATGGAACGACCAACCGCTAGAATTTTTTCTAAAAGTTCTTTTATCGCGCTCGTTTGTTTGGTGGGTTTGTTTTTGGCTGCTTGTAGTGGCGGTAGTGAGCTAATGACAGATGCACCTACAGGGGAGCTTCAACCTGTTGCTCAACCATGCGTTTATGAGCTTAATGCGCCTAGAGAGGCTACAAATCAAAAACTTGGTGGCTCAACAACAGCAGCTTTGTGTGAAAATGAACCTCCAGAACCTGTAGACCCTGAACCTACATCTGCACCCCCCGAAGTCATCAGAAACTCCATTCGCAGCGAGGCAGTAGATGTCTACAGGGGTTTCTACAATGACGAAATCGCCGTTTACTATGACGAGGGATTGAGAGGCAGCAACATTACCTGGTTCAACGACCACATCCAACAAGTCTGGATGTACATGAAAAAGACTTACGGTTCCTTCGGACCGGATCCCAGAATGTACGTGGTAGTGCGGAGCGACAAAAGCGCAAACTATGCGACGATCAACAACCGTTTTGACCCTGGCTTTGGCTACCGCAACGTCATTGATTTAGGTGGTGCTTGGGATTGGGCTAACCCGCAGCAAGTCAACTATGAAGTTATCACTCACGAACTCGCGCACATTGTGGAAGGTGGGGGCAAGAACACTCACGAATCGCCCTCCTATGAGTTCTGGGGTGACGGCCCTTGGCCCGAGATATTTATCTATGATGCCTACAAGGGTATTGGCAAGGACGACTGGGCGCACGATTGGTATAACCGCATTGAGAGTAACCCTAATAGTAACTTCATAGGTGTTCAAGCCTACTTCTTCCGCGACTGGTTCTATCCGATTTATAATCAGTACGGTGGGGTCAGCGTTTTAGACAAATACTTTACGCTGCTTTCCCAGTGCTTTCCTAAGGTAGACAAGGCCGACGTGCCAGGCGGGGCCAAAAGCTACGCCCGCAGAGCGAACCCCGGTGAATTCTTGCACTTTTGGAGTGGGGCAGCAGGTGTCAGCCTCGAGGAGCAGTTTAAGAAAGCCTTTGGCTGGAACGATGAGTGGGCAGCGCAATTCCAGGAAGCAAAAACTACGATGCCTTGCGCGCAATATACAGCTCCAACTGCTAGCTTTACCAACACAGTGACAGGTTTGAGTGTGCAGTTTAGCGACACCAGTACTGACAGTGATGGCACGCTTACGAAGTGGGTCTGGGATTTTGGTGATGGCAGTAGCAGCAGCGAAGCTAGCCCCAGCAAAATCTATGCAGCAGCAGGTACTTACACTGTTACTCTAACTGTAACGGATAACGGCGGACTCACTAATAGCTCGAGCCAAGCTATCACCGTTGCTCAGCTACCTCCCCCATGCGTTTCTCCTGACGTCGAGGTCTATATGCCAGATGCGGCGTTAAGGGCTGAAATTAATCAAAAAGCCCTTGGTAGAGAACCAACAGCAATTGTGTGTGCAAGGGATATGGCATCATTTACTGGGCTTGATGCTACTGGTAAAGGCATCGTTAATTTGACTGGGTTAGAACATGCTACCAATCTGCAATACCTTGGACTCAGTTTCAATGGAATTACTGACCTCACCCCCCTCACAAACTTGACGAACCTAAACACTCTTTATATTCAAGAAAATGCCTATCTCTGTAACGTTGAGCTACTTTTGAATATCACAGGTCTTGGTTCCGGTGATTACGTACAGTTTGGAGGAGATAGTGCTTGCAATTTTGATTTCGATTCCTATAGCTATGTTGTTAGTAGACCGCTGGAGCAACGTGGTGTGTCCGTTACGTATATTTATGATCCCAACCCCTGGCAGCACCAGGGCGATTAATGTCTCTAACGTCGTCAATCTTATAATGTGTAATGACGAGGATTTACGCAGAGCGTGTAACGTGACTTAAAATCTATCCTAAAACCTAAATCGCACCTTTTTAGAAAAACAAATGGGTGGGTTTCTGGAAAGTTCTTAAAGCAAGAATTTAGAGAGAAGCGTAATAGTACAAGAGGGCTCGAGTTTTCTCGAGTCCTTCATTCTTGTTTGGCACATCGTTTTTCAGCAGCGAGAAGTAAAGTGCCTACAAAACGTGTTATATATTGATAAGTTTTTGGTAGCCTCTGGGGTTTGGCAATCTTAATTTTACAACTTTTATGTGCTTGAAAGTGGCCTCAAGCTGGTATATGACTAAGGCCAAGCGCAACAACGCTCGAGCGAGTGTACGGCGTGCGGAAAGTATAGAAGTAGTGTCTCTCTTACAGTGTACCGCCTCTATAGCAGGAAAACCTATGAAGAAATGCTATTAATTTTTGCTTGGTTGCCCTCGTACTTGCGATAGCCTGGACACGATTGCAAAGTGATTAGGCGAAGAGGCAGCAACAAAACTGTGAGGAAAAGCCTACTAGCGTTGAATTTTTGAGCACGAACCCCAAAGGCAAGCGTACCGAAAGAAAGTCTAGTCCTCGAGTCTAAACTAAGCATCCTAATGAATTACGCTATCAAGTGTGAAATCTTGCTCAACCCTGCTTGCACCAAGGGGTGATAGACTGGCACGCAGCATTATAGAAGTGCAGCATAAATACAGTGTTATAGAAGTAGCATGGTCACAGCTGAATAAGGAGGAAGCATGTTGCGAGTTTATCCCTATGCTTTAGCGTTGATTCTTAGTTTGTTGTTATCGGGTTGTGTGCCTGAGCTTGTACCTGTCGTGCAGGCTCCTGGTTTTTCGGTTAAGGGTGAATTGCAAGTCGTGTCCTTCGAGCCGCCGCTTATTGGCAGTGGGCAAGTGGTGTTGCGTTTACCAATGGAAGTTTACAACCCGAATACTTTCGAGCTTTCTGTAACACGCCTTGATTTTGATTTATCGGTGAATAGCCGTGTAGCGATAACGAGTAGTACCACCCAAGGGCTTTCACTCGTGTCTCAAGGTAGTGCGCCCTTCGTTTTGGATATTGCAATTCCGCTGAAGTCAGGTATTCAACTTATCGCCGATATTGCCGCCCTCAGGCAAGGACAGACCACGAGCTATCAGCTTGATGGTAGTGTGACAGCAGATGTGCTGAACGCTGTGCAGGTGTTTGCAAAAACAACGCTGGTCTCAGGACAGGTGAACTAGTCACGATTGTATGACCTAACCTCGTTTTAAACCAAGAATCAACCCTGGCACAAAGGCCAAACCAGCAACAAAATTATGAGTCAAGATATTCAGGAGCCCTTGCCACATAGCATTGAGTGAATTGGTCTCTAAAAGTGGGTCAACTTTGTCTTGTACTTCAATCCAGTTAATTGAAACAAAGCCGTAATATGCCAAAATTTGCAAAATAACAAAAAGAACGCCGAGAGCAATAGCGACAATCTTGCCAACTTTCTTAAGCGCGTAGCCGACGACGAAACCTGCAATGCCACCGAAACCAAGTTGCTGGATGTAGGGAATGAAAGGCTGAATATCCACGGAGGCAGTGTACCACGGGGAAGGAATTAGACAGGGAAAAAGAGACAAGAGACTTTTCTCCTTTCCCTTGTCCCTTTGTCTTGATTTTCAATGCGTTATGATGAACCCTGTGAATCTAGTTATTTCTTCTGAAATCCAGCAAGCCTTAAAAGATAAAAAACCTATTGTTGCTCTAGAAAGCACGGTGATGACGCACGGGTTGCCGAGACCACAGAATCTGGAATTGGCGAGGTCACTCGAGTCCGTCGTGCGTAGCAAAGGGGCGTATCCTGCCACCATTGGTGTATTTGAAGGCAACCTCGTGGTTGGTCTTAGTGTCCAGCAGATGGAAACGCTGGCGAGCCGTAAGGTGGATAAAGCCTCACTTTGGAATTTGTCTGCACTGCTGGCAAAAGGGGAGAGTGCTGGAACGACAGTTTCTGTCACTTTACATGCGGCGGCTCTTGCGGGTATTTTTGTCTTTGCTACAGGGGGTATTGGTGGAGTTCATCATGAACCTTTTGATGAATCAGCAGATTTAGCAGCCTTGGCAAAGTATCCCGTTGTCACTATAAGTGCAGGAGCCAAATCTATCCTCAACGTTAAAGGAACCTTGGAGCGTCTCGAGTCCCTCGGAGTGCCAGTGCTGGGTTACCGCAGCGACAACTTAGCAGGGTTTCATGTTGCACAAACATCCTACCGTTTACCTGCACGCCTCGAGAACCCTGAAGAGATTGCTAAGGCATTTAGGGTGCAACGTGAATTGAATCTCCCGTCAGGTTTGCTCATCAGTAATCCGGTGTCTCAAGGGATTGACCCAGACACTTTAAACGCTTGGTTAGAGGTTGCTCACGAACGTGTGCGAAGCGGGGCCACTTCAGGCAAAGATGTCACGCCTTTTTTACTTTCTCAACTCGCGGACATTTCAGGGGGACAAAGCGTCGAGGTGAACAGTCGGCTCTTGCAAGAAAACGCTGCCCTAGCTGCGGAGATTGCGTTAGCCCTTGCACAGTTTCGCTAGATAAAGCACAACTTCTCTAGACAGATTCGTTATAGTTGAAGAGGTTATCCTGAAACTTAAAGGATGTGGGTTTAACAAAAACGCTACTTTAAGTTTTGGGATGGATTTTTAGGATAAACTTTAGGCTTGAACGTAGGTTTTTAAGCCTGAAAGTAGGTGCAAAATGGACGCGGGGAAAGTTACGACGGATACATTAGGCGCAATGCTTCGTGAGGCTAGAGTGGCCAAAGGACTCGAGCTCAATGACATTGCCGAGATAACGCATGTTCGTAAGGAATATTTGCAGGCCCTCGAGGACGCTCGCTACGGTGATTTGCCCGAAGATATTTACGCCCGTAATTTTTTAAGACTCTATGCCCAAGCGGTTGGGCTTGACGATGCGAAATTGCTCGAGCGGTTTTCCCGCGAACGCCGTGTGGCCTTGGGTATTGGCACAATGTCAGAAGTTACCGAGAATGGTTACCGTGATGTTGCAGCAAGTCGGCGGGTTGCCCCGTTGCCACTGGCAGTACTGTTGCTTGCGCTAGTGGGTATTAGTTTCTTTGTGTTTAACCGTCTCGCTCAACCCAACAATGCAACAAACGCAGATGTTGCTGTTGGAGGTGAAACACAGGAAACCTCGAGTGAGGTAGAAAACGCAACTTCTACCTCGGAGAATACCAATACAGCAACTGAACCTGGAACGATAGAGACAGGTACAACTACAACAGGTACAACCACAGCAAGTGAACCAGCAACTACTCCCGAAACCTCGGCAGAAGCAGTGGCTACCCCTGAAACAGCTACATCTGAGATGACCACGCCTGAAACCACTATGCCTGAAACCACTATGCCTGAAACCACACCAGATACCTCGGAGGTTGTTGCTACAGGACAAGTTCCGGCAGGAGATGTAACAGCGGTGGGCGAGGGAGCAAATACCGTGCCATTTACGCTCGTTACTGATCCTCCTGGAGCAGAAGTGACTCTCGATAACTATCCTTTTCCTTTTCGCACTCCTTTTTTTAATGCACCTGTAACGCCACGTGAGGCTCGAGTCCTCAGAATTACACTCGAAGGTTATGAGCCCTATGAAGAACTTTTGGATATTACGGGTGAGACAAGTAAAGCTGTGACGCTCGTTTCCCTCAATGCCGAGGCGACTCCACCCCAGGCAACCACCGAAACAGAGGCTAGTCAAAGCCCAGTTGCAACAACCGCACAGGGTCAGATAGGTGTGCGTGTAGAAGCGGCTACCTGGCTCGAGGTTTATCAAAGTACTGTGCGTGGTGAAGGCGAACGCTTAGTGTACGCGACGGTCAACCCTGGTCAAACCTTTAGTTTTAATTTGCCAGTTTTCATTCATGTTGGTAACGCTTCGGGCGTGCGCTTGTCACAAGAAGGACAAGATTTAGGGCTTATGGGTAATGGCGGCGAAGTGAAAAGTCGTTCCTTTGGTCAGCCTCTACCTGTTACGCCAGCACCTATTCCTGTGCCTGAGCCAACTCCAGCTCCTACTGATCCTGTGACTGAGGGACCACAATGATATGTTGCCCTCTCCGTCAGCTCCCTGACGCGAGGGAGGGTTAGGGAGAGGCATGATTTGGCAACTTGCTACCCGCTCCCTTACGCTTCGTCCGCTTCGTACATTTTTGACAGCATTGGGCATTGCTGTGGCTGTGGCTTCGATGGTGATTTTTTTATCATTAGGTGAAGGCGTGCGCCGTGTGTTTACTGAGCAACTCGGTTCAATTGGGCCCGATTTGCAAGTGAGTTACGGTGATTTTGATACATCAGCCTCACTGACTTGGGTGCCAGAGTTGCCACTGAGTTATAAAACGGAGCTCGAGCAAAATGCCGCAGAGTATGGCATCCTTCGTGTCGTGCCGCTCATGTTTCATTTTCGGGCAGGCTTGTCTACCTCGAGCTCTTTTTTGTTTCAAGGTATACCCCCAGGTGAAGATGTAGCGAGTATTTATTATGACTACAAGATGTTAGAAGGTCGCAGTTTGACGGCCAACGATATGAGTGTTGCCGTTATTGGCAAACAAGTGGCCAAGCGCAACAATTTAGAACTCGGTAAAACCTTGCGCCTCAACCGCGAAGCGAGTTTTGAAGTCGTTGGCATTGCCGAGTCGAGCAGTGGTCTCATTGATAATGTCATTTTGGTTCCGTTGCCCGATTTGCAAAGAGCCATTGGTGTGTTTGACAAAGTGATGTATTTCGCGCTCGAGCTTTCTCAACCTGAAAACGCCAGAGATGTTGCCGATCAACTCAAAGAGCGTTATCCTGAACTCGGTTTTCAGACACGCGGTGATGTGCTGAGTGTTGCGGAACGCGGCATTCAGATTAGCGATGTGATTCGACTGGGCATTAGTGCCATTGCACTCATTGTAGGTGCCATCGCGGTGGCAAACACGATGATGATGAGCGTCTTCGAGCGCACGAGAGAGTTTGGTGTAGTGCGGGCGATTGGAGCAAAGCCAAGATTTTTATTTCGTTTGGTATTGCTCGAGTCTATTCTGTTAAGTACGGTGGGCGCAGTTGTGGGTGTTATTCTTGGACGACTCGGTATGATGGTTGTAAACCAAATTGCGAATAACTTAATTGGTTTAGACGTAGCTGCCCTGACAGTGCGCCTCGTTATTTTTGCAGTGGTTGTTGCGCTACTTATGGGGTTGTTATCTGGACTTTTGCCTGCGTTTCATGCCTCACGTATTCCTATTGCTGTGGCAATGGCTCGAGAGTAAGTGCTACACTAAGGCCACCACTGGTTTATACAAGCGAAAGCTAACGTTGTAGGCAATTTGAGTAAATACGCCACACAAACGAAACTGTGTTCAACAACGGTTTAGAGGTTGAAATTCGCAGGCACTTCAAATTGATTCACAGGATTTTCAACTTCCAATTCAGCCCATTTCAAAAGGTGAATTTATCGCAAACTTAGTACGGAGCTACTTAAGTGCATACATGTACCCTACACTTCAAATGATTAAGGAGAATTATGTCTATTAAACAAAAAGATTTCACGAACAATTTATTTGCGTTACTGAAGGAATTTTTTGAAAGTCCGTTGCCAACAGGTGCTGCATGTTTAGACCAAAAAACAGGACTTTTTGATACGCTAGATACACTAAGCGCAACGCAAGTTTCGCAGTGTGTAAATGAAGCTCCAAGCATCGCTGCTCACTGTGAACACGTACGTTTTTACAATACTCTTTTGTTCAAGGACTTAAAAGGTGAAGCGATTCCGAAAGTTAATTGGCAGGAAACGTGGCTGACGCAAAGCGTGACACCCCAAGAATGGGAAACACTCAAAACCGCTTTGAAAACTCAGTATCAGGAAATGATGACTTTGCTCGAGTCTTTCACCACGTGGGATGACGACAAAGTAGGCATCCCCATGGCCGTGTTGGCACATACGGCCTATCACTTGGGTGCAATTCGCCAGCTTATTCGGTTTGTTTAGGGTTGGGAAGGAAGCGTAGAAGGTAAAATTTTTAGGGTTTTAGCCTTTGCCTTCTGCTTTAGCTTTCCGCTGAAAATTCTTGAATTTGGCGTGGATTAAATTTACTTCACCTCAGTCCACGCTTTGTCATAATCGCTGCCGCTTACAGCCTCGAACCACTGCGTTTTTATGTTGTTGTTGAGTGCTAAATGACAGCCAACACGATCTGCGACTGCACCGTGCCAGTGGCGTTCGTTGCCTGGTAAAGAAATGGCTTCGCCTTCACTCAAGATGACGGGTGGATGTCCCTCACGTTTTACGAGGCATTGGCCCTCGAGCACGATAAGCACTTGGTCACCGGTGTGCGTGTGCCAGTTCGTGCGAGCTTTGGGTTGAAATCTCACTTGGTACATGCGCACGCTGTTATCTTTTGAAGTGGCAACTTCAGCGCGGTTGACCGTGCCGGTAAAGTTTTCATTGGACTCGAGCGTTAGCTTGTCGTTCGGTAAAGGTAAATTGAGCATGACGCTAGTTTACTGCATTTCCCCATGACGTTACTCACGCACAATAACGCTGGTAAAAAACTGCTCTTGGAAGTGTATAGCGTTCAAGATGTCTTTGTTGCTTAAATGCTTACCTTCGGGAACAACGACGAGTTTGTCATCGTCATCATCTTGCCGATGAACAATGGCAATGCAAACACCTGTAAATGTCTCTAAGGGTTCTTTAATACCCAAAACATAAGCATCGAGTTCTGCACCATCAGGTGCAAGTACATTAGGAACATACCCGTAATTGACTTCGTAGGTTAGGTCTATTTCTCTAGGGTGAATTGAACCGAGTGGGCGGTCAATGATGACGTGGACGGTTTTGCCAAGGAAAGAGCGGGCTAGCTCGAGAGTCAATGACATAAAATCATCCGTTTATTGGGTGAACATCTCAGTTTCACATGGCTAGAGAGCAAGACATAAAATGTGAGAAGGTTATCCTTTTACGTCTTACTGACCCAGTAGCATCGCAAAAATGAGCGGTGCCACAATTGTCGCATCAGATTCGATGATGTATTTGGGTGTGTTTACTCCAAGTTTACCCCAAGTGATTTTTTCATTTGGCACAGCACCCGAGTAGGAGCCAAAGCTCGTGGTCGAGTCGCTGATTTGGCAGAAGTAACCCCAAAGTGGAATGTCTTCGCGCCCCATATCCTGATGTAGCATTGGGACGACACAAATGGGGAAATCTCCTGCGATGCCGCCACCAATTTGGAAAAACCCCACCAACGATTGGGGTGCGGTTTTGGTGTACCACTTGGCGAGCATCATCATGTATTCAATACCGCTACGTACCGTATGAACGTTTTTAATTTCACCCATGAGGCAGTGTGCGGCGTACATGTTGCCCGTCGTGGAATCTTCCCAGCCTGGCACGACGATAGGTAAGTTTTTCTCAGCTGCGGCAACCATCCAAGAGTCTTTAGGGTCTATTTGGTAATACTTCTCGAGTTTCCCTGATTTGATTAACTTATACAAAAATTCATGTGGGAAAAATTGCTTGCCAGCCTTGTCGGCTTTTAGCCACTCGTTTAAGAGGGCTTTCTCGAGCCTCCGCATCGCTTCCATTTCAGGGATGCACGTGTCAGTCACGCGGTTCATATGTTTATCTAAAAGTTCTTGCTCGTCTGCTGCGCTCAGTTCGCGGTAATTCGGGACGCGCTCGTAGTAGTCGTGGGCGATGAGGTTAAAAATGTCTTCCTCGAGGTTTGCACCCGTGCAAGAGATAATATGCACTTTGTCCTTGCGAATCATCTCGGCAAGTGAAAGACCTAGCTCGGCGGTGCTCATGGCTCCAGCGAGGGTGACCATCATTTTGCCACCGGCGTTTAAGTGCGTTTGGTAGCCGTTGGCTGCGTCTATGAGAGCGGCAGCATTAAAGTGCCTGTAATTGTGTTTAATAAAGTCGGTTACTTTTCCCATAATGTCCTTTCGGGCTGATAAGAGTATAACAGTCAATGCTTCATAAGATGACTTGCCTTTATTTTTGACGACGGCTTAATATAGCCATCACTTCGTGTGCGAGTCTTCTCCTAAGGTAACCTGAAGCCAAAGTTTCCAGTCGAGGCAATAACAACGGAGGAGTAAGACGTAAGAGGTAAAAAAAAGAAAAAGCGGTGTCAGAAAACTGACACCGCTTTTTCGGAAAAACAAAGTTTCTAACCATCCATCGGACGGGGCTCGAGCGTTTTAGGGGCTTGAGGTGCGTCCACGCGCTTTTTGGGTTCTTCAATCTTAGGTGCGGGCGGTGGTGCGGAGGTCGTATCTTCCACTTTTTTCGCCAAGCTCAAAATCCAGGCTGTAATGTCTTCAGAGGTCATGCCTTCTTTCGCTTTTTCAAAAGCCTCATGGATAAGGTCACCGTCAAGCGTTTCAACCTGAAGGAGTGCTTCGGCAACACCTTGAAGTACCGTCCAGTTCTCATTGACGACTTCTTCAGTCTTTCGATAGGACTCACCGAGGATTTTCATGACCTCTTCCTCTAAGTCTCTAGCCGTTTGCTCACTAAAGTCTTTACGGCGACTAATTTCCCCACCTAAGAACACAGGGCCACTATCCGAACCCCAAGCTACGAACTCTTCTTTACCCATGCCGAGGTCAAAGACCATGCGCTTGGCAAGGTCAGTAGCTTGTTTGAGATCGCTTGCTGCACCTGAAGAAATTGTTCCTGTCAGTTTTTTCTCGGCCATGCGACCACCATAAATCGAGATAAGGCGTTGGCGAAGTTCTTCGATACCCGTGACCATCTGCTCTTTGCTTAGATACGCTGCAAAGCCACCCGCATCGCCCCGTGGCATAATTGTTACCTTACGAAGACGACTGTGCATCGGTTGTGAGACAGCTGCAACCGCGTGACCTGCCTCGTGATAAGCAAGGATGCGGCGTTCGCTTTCACTTGGTACGAGACTGCCTCGACGCAGACCTAAGATAATGCGGTCAAGCGCTTCGTTGAAATCGAAAGCAGCGATGATTTGCTTGCCAACCCGTGCGGCAATGAGGGCGGCTTCGTTCGTGAGGTTTTCGAGGTCAGCACCCGAGAACATTGGGGTAGCTTCGGCGAGACGCTCGAGGCTTACATCATCTGCAATGGGCTTGTTGCGTACGTGAACTGCAAGAATATCTTTACGTTCACTTTGTGTGGGGAGACCAATCGTTACCTGGCGGTCAAAGCGACCAGGGCGTAGCAGCGCGGGGTCGAGAACATCAGGGCGGTTTGTCGCTGCGACAACGATGACGGAAGTGTCTTTCTCGAACCCGTCCATTTCAGAAAGGATTTGGTTTAAGGTTTGTTCGCGCTCGTCGTGACCGCCGCCGATGCCTGCACCGCGACGACGACCAATCGAGTCAATTTCATCTATAAAGATAATGGAGGGTGAAGACTTACGTGCTTCGTCGAAGAGGCTGCGGACGCGGCTTGCACCGACACCCACAAACATTTCCATAAATTCTGATGCACTTACGGTTAAAAAGGGAACACCCGCCTCACCGGCAACAGCCCTAGCAAGAAGGGTCTTACCTGTACCTGGAGGACCGACCAGAAGAACGCCTTTCGGAATCTCCGCGCCGATGCGGTGATATTTTTGTGGGTTCTTGAGGAAATCCACAATTTCTAAGAGCTCTTGTTTGGCTTCTTTATGACCTGCTACGTCATTAAAAAGGGTTTTGACTTTGTTTTCACGTCCATAGGTACGAGCCCTTGATTGTCCAAACTGCATGACTTGATTAGGACCGCCTTGTGCCCGCATAAACACAAACCAAAAAAAGCCAATGAGAATAAGAATCGGCAAAATGGAGAAGGCGAAGCCAATCCACTGCGGTGGATTACGGAACTTGACATCCCCAACATTTTGCTCGAGCCTTGTGAGAAGTGAATCTGTAACAATTGTTGTTGTAGTAAAATTGCGGATGGCTTGTTCATTGCCATTATTATCTTGGAGTTGCCGCGGTTCTTTGAGTTCCCCTTCAATACGCCCGTCACTACGGGAAATGACGACAGACTGAACCGCACCCTCATCCACGAGCTTTGTAAACGCAGAGTAAGGAATCTCTCGACTCGGGCCTCTGGCATTAAACTGACTAAAAATAAAGATGCCCAGCGCAATCAACATGACTAGCAACCAGGGATTAAATGACCGTTTCAACGGTGGTTCCTCCTAGCAACGAGGCTTGCCTCGTTTTGAACAGTATGGGCTAACAAAAAGACAGTCAACGTAAGAAGGTACACAAGACCAATGCTAGAGAAAGGTGTACCGCGTAGGTGTTTTTGCTGCATCATTGTACGATTAAGGGTAGCACCTTGCTAGATGAGTCAGCTGTAAGCTGTCGGACGAAAATGACGACCCAAACATTGCTTGAGTGGGATAAATGCCTCAAATAGGATAAATACAATGTTTGTGAGTGGAATGTTAGAAAAGGAAGAATGCCGAAAGCTAAAAAGATTTTTTCAGCCTTCTACATTCCGCCTTTTAAATTTACGTAAAGGTGTAACCCTTCGGTACAACCACTACGCCCTTGTCTGTGACAGTGAAACCTCGAGCACGGTCATCGTCGAGATTTACCCCAATATGAATGTCTTCAGGAACAGCAACACCTTTATCGAGAATCGCATTTTTAACGATGCTACCTCGGCCAATATCTACAGCGTCAAAAAGAATCGAGTTTTCAACAAGGGCGAAACTGCGTACATGGACACGCCGCGACAATAACGATCGCCTAACCGTTGACCCAGAAACGATGACACCGCCAGCCAGCAAACTGTTAAAGGCTTGCCCACGTCGTTCACTTTCTTCGTGGACGAGTTTAGCGGGAGCAGAGTATTCGCTCGAGGTTCTCAGTGGCCAGGCATCGTTAAACAGGTCAAACTCAGGTGTGACTTCAACCAAGTCCATACTCGCATCCCAATAACTGTCAATCGTGCCAACATCACGCCAATAGGTGTTGGGGCCGTCTTGTCCAGGCAGGGGATTTTTGGCAAAGTCGTAGGCCATGAGCTTGTAGCCTTCATTGAGGGCCATGGGCAAGACGTTCTTCCCAAAGTCGTGCTCGGAGCTTTTGTCGAGTGCATCGCGGTTGAGGAGTTCAAAAAGAGCTTTTTTACTAAAAATGTAATTACCCATGGAGGCGAGGGCGTAACCCAGGCGACCTGGCATTGCTTTAGGGTCTTTGGGTTTCTCCTGAAAATCTGTGATTTGAAAGTCTTTGTTCACCTGCAAGATACCAAAGCGTTGACCTTCTTCCACCGTGACAGGATAGGCCGCAATGCTCACGTCTGCGTCGTTCTCGACGTGCTGCCGAATCATGTGGCTAATATCCATTTTATAAATATGGTCACCACTAAAAATGGCAACATGGGTAATGTCATTGTCATCCACAAGGTGAATATTTTGATAAATTGCGTCAGCGGTACCTCGATACCACTCGGTACCAAGTTCTTCATAGAGGTACATTTGAGCGGGAGCCAAGGTAATGAAGTAATCTTTGAGAAAGCTGCCAAACCGCCAATACCGCTGAATATGCTCGGTGAGCGATTGCGCCTTAAACTGCGTTAAGACGTAAATGCCGTAAATTTCAGAATTGAGCATGTTGTTTAGGGCGAAATCAATAATGCGATATTTCGAGCCAAAAGGAACAGCAGGCTTCGTGCGTTTCCAGGTGAGTGGATGTAAACGTTGCCCCCTGCCGCCAGCTAACACCATACCGACAGTACGAATTTTCGTCGTCATTAAAACCTCCGTTAGGTTGTGTTAAAACACTATATCGGAAAAGGTCATGAGGAAGTAAGAAAGCACACAGGGGAAACGCCTTCAGCCGAGCGTGTCAGGCTGTTGTGATTACCTTAGCTCAGCGATTCGTTGAGGATACCATCGGCTAAAGGCGTTTTAGGGTGCAAGATACAGGGTTTGGAGTAAAGTCAAAAAACCAAACCCTGCACCCCAGAGACCCTGCGCCCCAGCCTCCGAACCCTGTTCGTGTGGTGAACTGCATGGTGATAAAGCTAAAAGCGAGTACACTGCACGTGTGGAACATCTTCGTGAATATCAGGACTACTTACTCGCGTATCGCCTTCGTGCGCTCGTGGGTGGTTCGTTAAGACCGACAAATAAACTTTTGAGCTTGCCTCAGTACGCGCAGCGCAGGCTCGAGCGACAAACCCTTGCCAAGAACTTGCTCGCCAAAGCAAATTATCACGCGGATATGCAAAAGGTCGAGCGCATCACCGACGAACTCAATTTTGGCTTTTGGCATAACCCGAGTGAAACCATTCGCATCTTCAAGCGCATTATCGAGATGGGAGGCTGTAAAGCCCTCGAGTCCCCCGAAGCTTTTATCCGAGAGCTCTTAACACGCCGCGAACGTGAGGTGTTAGGAAAGCAGGAAGACCTTGTGGCACGTTATTACCTCGGACTTTTTCGGGCTAGTGCGGCTTATCTCGACGCAGAAGTGTTCACCCGTTTGCGTTCTGAAGTTGACCCTCTGCGCGATTACTTGCCTGTGTTCATACTACCTGATACAGAAGCGGAAGTTACGACAGCAGCATAGTGAAGCTGAGTTCATAGTTTTTCTTAGGGCAAGCCTCCTGTTTAAGAAGCCATCAGTAAAAACCAATAAGCTGACGGCTGATGGCTTATCACTCGAGCCTCGTGGAAAATCAAAAGCCCCAAACTCAGGTTAGTTATCTTTTGTTAGATCAGGTATGTTTTCTAAGTATTAGGTGATGTAGGAACTAAAAACAAAAGGTAAAAAGCTGAACGTCCAAAAGAATGTAAGCCTCGAGCTTTTAGCTTCATCTAACCGCTTCTGTCAGTGCTACGATGGCTCTACTTTTAGGAGGACGCATGGCGTTGTTTGCAGATAAAATTACTGATAGAGCCCAAGAAATGTTGGCACAGGACTCGAGTTACAATTCTGGGCTTTGGAATCCTGACACTATTTACACGCATGGTTTAGGGGCCAAACTTTGGGACATCAATGGCAATGAATACATTGACTGTATGGCGGGTATCGCGGTGGCAAGTGTGGGGCATGGTAATGAGCGTCTCGCGAATGCTTTAGTCGAACAAGCTAAAAAACTTATTGTATGTCCTCAAAATTTAGGCAGTGACACGCGCGTCAAGTTTTACGAAAAACTTTTTAAGTTTATTCCGAATAGCATGAAGCTGAACCGAGTCTTTCTGGCTAATTCTGGCTCAGAAGTAAACGAAGCTGCCTTGAAGTGGGCGAGAGCAGCAACAGGTCGCACGAAGTTTGTTGCTGCAAAGCGCGGCTTTACAGGTCGCACGATGGGTGCACTCGCGCTCACCTGGGAAAAGAAATACCGTGAACCGTTCGAGCCTTTGCGTTATGAGGCAGACTTTACAACCTACAATGATCTTGAAAGTTTAGATAAAGCCGTCACCGAAGAAACGGCTGCCGTGTGGCTCGAGCCCGTACAAGGTGAAGGGGGCATTCATCCAGCCACCCCCGAATATTTACAAGGTGTTCAGCGCATTTGTAAAGAGCGCGGCGCACTGCTCATTATGGACGAAGTGCAATCGGGTGTTGGGCGTACAGGTAAATTTTTAGCGAGTGAGCATTACAATATTCGCCCTGATATGGTGACACTAGCTAAAGGTTTAGGCGGTGGCGTACCCATTGGCGCACTCCTCATGACTGAAAAAGTTGCCCTCAAGATGCCTAAAGGTGGACACGGCACGACCTTTGGGGGTAATCCCTTGGCATGTGCAGCAGCACTGGCTGTTTTAGAAGAAATAGATGCAAAACAACTCTTGCAATACACCACGCTCGTTGGGGATTATTTCCAAGAACAGTTGCGAGCAATTTCTTCACCAAAAATTCGCACGGTGCGCGGTAAAGGTTTGCTCATTGGTGCAGAGATGAAAGAAAAAGTTGCACCTTATATTGCTGCGCTTAAAAAAGAAAAAGTTTTGACTATTAACGCCGGTGCAACTGTGATTCGCTTCGTCCCGCCTTTGGTTATCACAAAAGAAGAGATTGACGAAGTCATAAAGCGGTTCACTCGAGTTCTGGAAACGGTGTGACAAGTTGAAAGCTGAAACGTTCACGTTCAGCTTTTGGCTAGAGCGTGTTATGCACTTTAGGTGCTGCCCATCAGGTCAGTGAAGCGTTTAAGTAGGACAATGGCAAAGGCTAAAAAATGTAGACCAGCCAAGGTTTTTGGCAAACGTTCATAGTCACGAGCAAGTCTGCGAAAGC
>JBOFGY010000185.1:0-21643 GCA_051649365.1 Trueperaceae bacterium | reverse complement strand
TGGGACAGCTTTGACCAACTTGAACCTTTAACCCAGCAATTTGACACTTGGTACAACCGTGAACGCATCCATTCTGCCATTGACTACCTCACCCCCTGGCGCAAGTTACGGCAGGATGCTAGGCTCTAAGAATCTTTGGTAGTGTTTTTCGTAGCAGTACCAGCAAAAACATTAAAATTTCTAAATTTAAACGATATTATTTAAAGAAAGAATAAATCATAAATTTTTATTTCCGCTTGAAAACATTTTTCATCTTCCAAAAATTCAAAGTTGCTCTGACAGATTAATGATTTAGATGCTATATTTTTAGTGTTCTAACCATGCATTACGTTATCTTATTATGAACACTAAAATTGATATGTCTGTAGTCGCCGATTATAAAGGAAGATTTGCTTCTAAAGTGGTAATCACCCGAAGCATCTTTCAAGGAACCATCACTATCTTTAGTGATGGCAACGCCAAATATGAAAGTCGACATCTATCAATTGCAAAAGCAATTGCTACTGTCAAAGAAGTCCCTTTCGTTTGGCACAATTCACAAAACGCTACAGATAGAAATGGGGAAGTCCTCATTTCAAAATCGAGGATAATATCCATCCTCGAAAAATCGGTGTAGACCACCGTTTACATCGAAAAACCGGGCTCAAATAGCTCGGTTTTGTTTTGGTAACTCGTTTAAGTTGTCATTCTTTTTCAGCTCATTAGATAAAAAACACCAAGCATCAGGAAATCTCTAACAGTAAAGTCTTCTTGTATTTCTATAACAATTTTATGAACTTTTTCTGCTGTAAAATAGAGCGTGTCAGAACGCTACACAACCTCGCACGGCATCGTCATTCGGAGATTTGAACACACCAACGGCGACGTGCAAGTCACGCTATTAAATGAATGTGGCAAATGGCGCGGTGTGGCTCGCAAAGGTAAAAAAGTCGGTGGGCATCTTGGCAGGCTCAGTTTATTTCATGATGTCACCGTGCAGTATTACAAAAAAGCGGACGAAGAAATTGTTTTACTCACGCAAATTCAACTCAACGGCGCACTACCCAAACTTAGTGACCCAGGCGTTTATCCTTACGCTCACATTCTTGCCGAAGTTGTAGACGCACTTACTGTAGACGTACACATTGGTGAACAGCTCTACGACTATTTTGCCAGTGGTTTGCGCGGACTCAACCAGCACAGCGACCCCGAACACATTACGATTCTCTACGCTTGGAAACTCTTGCAGCAAGCGGGTCTTGCACCCAGGCTTAATAAATGCGTAAGCTGCGGCAACTCGAGTACAGGTTTCAAACTAGACATTGCAGCAGGTGGCTTAACCTGTCAGAGTTGCAACACAGGCATGGTGCTTTCAGAAGCCGTTGTGAACGACCTCATCACCATTCATACGCAAACGACACGGCAAGCCTTAGCTCAACCCCTCCATGATAAACAGCTTCATTGGGCGTTGCTTAACCGCTACACCACCTACCACGTGCGTGAATTGCATAGTTTGCAAACACTGCCACAACTCCGACTGGTGGCACCTCATGCTTAAAGGCTAGACAAGGAGATAGGAGACAGGAAAAAACCCTTGTCTCTTGTTATTTATCCATTTTACTATGCATAATATCTTACTCTCCTTCTTCCTTGCTTACCTCATCGGCGCATTTCCGACGGCTTATCTTGCTGGCAAAATCAAAGGTAAAAATATCTTCACAACAGGCTCGGGCAACATGGGTGCAATGAACACAGCACGTAATGTTGGTTACGTGTTGGGCGTGTTGGTATTGCTCCTCGATTTAGGCAAAGGTGCGCTAGCAACGTATTTAGGTTTACAAGTTGGGAGTTTTACAGGTGCGCTGGCTGCTGGTGTTGGTGTTATTTTGGGTCATGCTTATTCTGTATTTGTAAGGTTTCGTGGTGGCAAGGGATTAGCCACTGCACTTGGTGCGTCATTACCGCTTTACCCAATGGGTGGATTGACTGCACTTGGCACACTTTTCGTACTCATGGCACTTCTTAGAAATACCAACCGGGCCAGCATGGCCATTGCTGCGCTCTATCCGTTTATCGTGACGTATGTGGCCTACTTGACCGGCTCGAGCCTCTCCTTACCACTTCTTTTTATTAGCACCTTCCTGCTTGCTACCATCGTGTTTATCAAACATTTAGGAACTAGGAGTCAGGAGTCAGGAGCTAGGGAAACCTAATCCCAACTCCCGACTTACTGATGTCTTTCAAACCTTTCTCCTACTTCACCTAATACATACGGACGCACTTCGCCGATAAGGTACAAGCTACCTGCCACCAAAATCATCTCGCCTGGGGTTGTGATGTTCACAGCGTGCTCGAGTGCTTCGTGTAAATTATTTATTGCTGTGTGTGGTTTTGTCGTTATTTCAGCGAGTTCACTCGGTTCAGCTGCACGTGGGCTAAGTTGCGCTTTGCTTAAAATCACATGGCGCGCAACACCTTCTAAAGTTTTCAAAATAGGCTCGATGTCTTTATCTTTAGCAATACCAAAAAGCAAAATGATTGGTGGCGTATGAAGGGCTTGCAACGTATCTTTCACAACTTCAGCAGCCTCTTGGTTGTGTGCGCCGTCGAGTAAGAACAAACGATTTTTATAGATAATTTTTTCTAATCGTCCTGCCCACTGTGTGCCTGCCACACCTGACCGAATTGCGTTTTCACGCACCCCCAAGCTCTGCGCCGCTGCCACAGCAAGCGCGACATTACGCACTTGGTGAAGTCCTAAAAGTGGCGACTGAACCCGCACGTCGCCATAATTATTTTTTACAGAAATAGCTGTGCCTTGCCACGATACACTCTGTAAGGTGGTGTGGATATCTTCGTCTAACACGTGCAGGCTCGAGCCTAACTCTCTCGCTCGTTCCTTGATAACGTGTAATGCACCATCTCTCGCACCTGTAAAGGCAGGTTTAGCCGCGCGTAAAATACCCGCTTTTTCAAAAGCAATTTTCTCGGGCGTATCACCTAAATATTTGGTGTGGTCGAGCGCAATACCTGTGATGATACTAAGCACAGGCTCTAAAACATTTGTCGCGTCAAAGCGTCCACCCATACCCACTTCCATCACTGCATAGTCCACATTTGCATCTGCAAAGAGTTGACACCCTAAGACTGTGACAATTTCATAAAAGCTTGCACCAACTTGCTCTGCGAAAGGTTTGATTTGCTGTAACGCCGCTTCTATCGTCGTATCTAGCAGGCGTTCACCATTCACTCGAAAGCGTTCAGAAAAATAAGTGAGATGCGGCGACGTAAAAAGTGCAGTTTTATAGCCCGCCTCTTTCAAAATACTGGCCAGGGTCGCAGACGTACTACCTTTGCCGTTCGTACCACCCACAATGATACTTTTGAAGTGCTGCTGTGGATTACCGAGTAAGGTAAGTAAGTCTCGAGTTCTCTCCAAACCTAAATCAAAACGTTGCCGTACAAAAAGCCAATCTAGAAGTTCGTTCACGAGAAAATAGTATAGCGGGTGCGGGGTTTAGGGTACAGGGTTTGGGGTGTGGGGTTTGGGGTAAAATCAAAAAACCGAACCCTGTACCCCTTCAAAACAGTTCGTCAATTTCTTTAAGTATCATTGCTTCAAGATCACCTGTCGGACTGTGGTGTTTAGCAACAAGTTCGGCAACCCGTGCATCCCCACCGTTTTTGAAAATAAGTTCGGCTCCGTATTGGCTATGGTGCAAATTCCGCTGCCAGGCACCTTTCAGACCCTCAAAGCGCGGATGTTCTGGAACGTTCTTAGGTGTGTAAAGGTGAACGAGAATACGCTGAAGTGGCTGATAGCTCGAGCCACTCTTACCCACATCATGAAGTAGTGCGGCTCGGGTAAGTTCTGAAGACGCAGAGGGATACTTTGCTAACAAGGTTCGTGTCACCAAACATGCATGGTGACGGTCACGTATATCCATCTGAGCATAAAGTGCATATTCTGGCGGGCTCAACTGTTGGGCAGCAAACACGTCATCGGGTTGCCAAAGCCTCGGAAAAAAAGCGTGGCTCGTGCGAACGATGACATTTTTTAAGCGCGTTAACGACACAAATACTTTTTTCATACGCATTAAAAAGCAGCAGGCTCGTACATAACCTGCTGCTCATTCTTTAGGAATTTTCTTATCTCGCCACGAGCACCGTTTTAGAAACGGAAGGTACACCTTTGCTATCCACTGCAAAGAGGAAGTAATACCCTGGTACGAGAACGTTAGGGTTACTGCTGCTTGTTAGGGTGTAAGTACCCCCATCGCTCTTTGTAAAGGGCACACTGAGATAACGCAAATCTGTGTTGATGCCGTGGGTAATCGAGGAAAGTCGAATGAGGCTAAACTTCTCAATATCGTCACCTTCCATCGTAACGTTAAAGGCCACATTATAACCAATCTTTTGTGGTGCAGATTTAATCACAGGACGTGTAGCCAGACTACCATCGGCATTAAAGAGATAAGGAGGTGAGTAAATTTCACCGTTAGGCTCATCTACGCCTGGCGCACAGCCATTCTGTCCACACAAGCCACCACCAGCTGCTAGCACACGTCCATCAGGAAGAAGCAAGGCTGCTGAGTGATAGGCTCTAGGCCGTGCTGACGGTGCTAACGTGCGCCAAGTGTTGGTTTCAGGGTTCCACACTTCGGACTCGAGAATGGCATTCTCACTCGTGAATTGTGCGCCGGTGGTGTTTCCACCCACCATGAGGGCTTCACCTGTCGGTAACATCACTGCACTGTGCAAAGAACGTATAGTGTTCATATTTGCAACGCGGTTAATCCCTAATGTCGCACCTGTCAAATCAATGCTCATAGCAGAATTGGTCGTGGTACTGGCTTCTCCGCGGATAACCGAGCCACCTGAAACGAGGATTTTACCTTCGTCATACATGACGTACGTTCCCCAGGTACGAAGTTGGTCATCTCTCGAGCCTACCTCTGTAACTGAACCTTCACCCACTAAATCAATTTCGTAAAACCTAGGAGCAGGACCTGAGTTAAACAGCTTGCCATTGGGAGCAACATTGAGATAGGGGTACCAGTTTCTAACTTCGTATTCGGAACTGCTCGGGTCATTGGGTTGCGGAATATCCGAGTCTGCATCACCAATGGTGGGTAAGAGTCCACCTGTGTCTGCTGAATCCAACATATCCCATGTCCCACTTGGCGAAGTTGGATTCGCAAGCACTTCGGTACTGTTCCAAGCTTTGTCACTGCCCATCGTTAAGAATACTGAACCATTCGGCATCGTAACAGCTGTGCCGTACCAGTGATCACGGTTCGTTCTTGGACCCGCACGCCATTGGTACTTGCCATTTGCTACTTCAAACACACTCGTCTTATAAAGGTTCGTTTCGTTGCCGCCACCTGCTGCCAGTACATCACCATTTGGCAGTATGGCCAAGCCCGCACAGAACATATCATGTTGGGGATTATTCATTTCCACAAAGCTATTATCGTTCGGATTCCAGACATAACCTTTTGTGTTTTCTCTATAATTATCTTTACTACCACCTTGCCTGGTCTTATCCCACGACGACCAGGACAATACTCTGCCATCAGGTAAGTTTGCCAAATGCGTCGCTACTAAACCTTGCCAATCAAAGACTTCGCCCCAACTGCCTTCCACAAATGCTTCAGACCCTGCATCAGGCTTACCTGCACAGGAAAGACTACCCTCGAGCCAGTTCGCATAGAGGGTAGAGGCATCACCTTCATCCACACGAGCTAGCAAAACTAAACGGCTTCTACCTGAAACATTGAGGGAACCTGTATCTTTTGGGGCTTCTTTGGCTTTAACAGCACCAGATTCCCAAAGTTTCACGCCATCTGCAAAGACTTGGAAGATAACAGTATTTTGACTTGTGGTCGCATCATCGAGACCAACTTTAGCTTGGAAGGTTGTGCAATCACCATTCAGTGCGTACATCACTTCACTATTAGCATTTAATGCAACACTGCCGCCTACGCCCTGCCCATACTTTTTACCGCCAACGGTCAGTGCAGCTTTTGCATCATTGAGATCTTTTTGTGGTTCATTAGAAGAATCTTGGGCGTAGCTCCACGTTAGAGCAGACAAGGCAACTTTCTCTTGCGGCCCCTTCGGTGTTTCATCCTCTTTAGAGGACTCTGGCTCGCCAACATTTCCTACTGCAGCTTGAATACTTACTTCCTTACTCTGAATAACAGAACCTTCCACACTTGCGATTAAGCGGTAAGTATAGGTCTTACCTTCCTCAACTTCTTTATCAGCGTAGGCAGTTTGATTTGTACTGCTAACAAGAACGGTGAAGTTACCACCCTCTGCTTTACGTTCGACTTGATAACTATCAGAACCTGAAATACCATTCCAACGCAACGACACTTCGAGAGGTGCTACTACTTCTGCTTCAAGCTCAAGTGCTGGATTACTTTGATTGGCACAAGCACTTAAAAAGATTAGAAGAGTGCAAAGCCAAGCTACTTTTCTCTCCATAATTTATCATTCCTCCATACGTAAAAAACTTATTGAATCATTCAACTTCTTCACAGCAATATTTACAACCATAAATGCAGTAGTAACTAGCTCTTATATTACTTTTCCAAATTTCCCTACAACGTAGGAAAGTTCTTACGACACACAAGACGTTATTCTAGCAAGAAGATGACTTACACAAAGTGTCATCTGTATGAGAAATTATAACCACAGTTAGTTTGCTGCATACGGCCGTGAGAAATTTGCCTAGCAGATGAGAAAAAGTGGGTTACACCAAGCGGTGTAACCCAACAAAAATACTTGTAATAAAGTATAAAACTACCGAACTTGAACGGTTTTAGCTACAGAAGGTACACCTTTACTGTCTATGGCAAATAAAAAGTAGTAGCCAGGCGTTAACACATTTTCATTCATGTGGCTTGTCAGGGTATAACTCGGGCCCTCCCCCTTTACAAAGGGGACATCAAGATAACGCAAGTCTGTATTAATACCATGGGTTGTTGAAGAAAGCTTGATAAAGCTAAAGGCTTGAACATCGCTGCCTTGAACGCTTACTGAAAAGGCTTGATTATAGCCAACGATAGTAGGGGCAGCCGTGATGACAGGACGCGCAGCCAAACTACCATCGGCATTAAAGAGATAGGGTGGCGAATAGACTTCACCGTTAGGTTGGTCTACGCCTGGCGCACAGCCATTAGTTCCGCACAACCCACCCCCAGCTGCTAACACACGTCCATCCGGTAGCAAAATTGCTGTCGAATGATAGGCACGCGGTCTGGCACCTGCGGCTAAGGTACGCCACATGTTTGTAGCTGGATACCAGGCTTCAGACTCGTACACGGCAGCTTCACTCGTGAATTGTGCACCTGTGACATTACCCCCTACCATGAGGGCTTCACCTGTCGGTAACATTACAGCGTTATGGAAGGCCCTGTCGGATGCCATGCTTGGTGCAGGTTGAACCTCGAGTCCTCCTTCAGTTAAATTAATTGTAACTGCTGTATTTGTCGCACCTTCTCCGCGGATAACTGAGCCACCTGAAACGAGGATTTTGCCTTCGTTATACATAACATACGTTCCCCAAGTACGCATTTTGTCATTTCTCGAGCCTACTTGGGTTACATCACCCTCACCGGCTAAATCAAATTCATAGAGTCTTGGTGTTGGGCCAGAGCTAAAGAGTTTGCCATTGGGAGCCACATTGAGATAGGGGTACCAGTTTTTCACTTCATAGTCTGAACTACTAGGGTCATCAGGTTGAGGAATATCCGCCCTTTCCCCACCCATTGTTGGTAAAAGCGCATTGGTGTTAGCAGTATCTAACATATCCCATGTCCCACTTGGTGAGGTTGGATTCGCAAGAACTTCGGTACTGTTCCAAGCTTTGTCACTGCCCATCGTTAAGAATACAGAGCCGTTGGGCATGGCCACGGCTGTGCCGTACCAGTGGTCACGATTTGTTTGTGGACCAGCACGCCATTGATACTTGCCGTTTGCTACTTCAAACACACTTGTCTTGTAGAGGTTTGTTTCGTTGCCGCCACCTGCTGCCACTAAGTCACCATTGGGCAACATAGCTAAACCTGCGCAAAACATATCGTGTTCTGGGTTATTCATCTCGACAAAGCTGTTATCTACAGGATTCCAAATATAGCCTGTTGTATTTTCTTTGTAATCGTCTTTGCTACCACCTTGTTTGGTCTTATCCCATGATGACCAGGACAATACTCTGCCATCTGGCAAGTTTGATAAGTGTGTGGCGACCAAGCCTTGCCAATCGAAGACTTCGCCCCAACTACCCTTAATAAAAGCTTCACTCGCGGGGGTTGGCTGGCTTTCACAAGCGAGTTTGCCCTCGAGCCAGTTCGCATACATAGGCAAATCGTCTTGGGGTACTGCATCTTCGGTTGCTTCTGCTGACACAGTTTCTTCTACATCTGAACGAGCTAAGAGTAGCAGCCTTGTTGCACCAGCAATATTCACCACACCTGTTTCTAGGGCAGCATCACCCGCACGCATCGCCACGGACTCCCAAACGTTTACTCCGTTCGCAAAAAGTTGGAAAACCACCGGGTTCTGACTCGTTGTTGCATCGTCAAGACCGACCTTGGCACTAAAGGTTGCACAATCCCCATTAAGGGCGTACATCACTTCGCTGTTCCCATAGTGTGTTGCGGCTTGACTGATACCTGCTGTATAGCTTTGCCCTGCGACGGTCAAGGCCGCACCAAGGGCGTTGGTGGCTTGTGTAGGTTCCTCACTTGCATACATCCAATTCAGGGTAGCTAGGTCTACATCTAGCAGGACTGGCGTAGAGGGCTCCCCAGGTACGGGAGCTTCAGTGGGCTCAGCAGGTGTTCCAGGGACGGCTTCTACAGGCTCTGGGGTTACTTCTGCCTCTTTACTTACAACCACTTTGCTCTCGACAACGACCACCAAGCGGTAAACATAGCTCTCGCCTTCTTTAAGATTTTTATCCGTGTAGCTTGTAGGAACAGACCCACTTGGCCCAACTTTGAAGGTGGCAATAGTGCTAAAGGTTGTATCACTGACACTTTTGCGCTCGAGGCTATAAATTTCCACTTCCTCAATCGGAGTCCACTCAATGGCTACCTCTGTAGGTGAAATGACTTTTACTGTGACCTCGAGAGTCTCCGCTACAATCTTGCTATTCGTTTCCTCTTCTAACGAAGCGTCACTACACGCCGTCAGAATAAGGAGGCTCGAAAAGATAAAGAACCAACTTCGATAAAGGTTCGATTTTTTCATATAGGCTTTTTTCATATACGCTCCCTCTCCACGTTTACTGATATTAGTCTTCGATGAAAAGATGAGAAGACACCCTGCCAAACGATGAGAAATAAGAGCAAATAGAGCATAATGTGTATAAAACTGCTCATATTTAATGTGTGTACTATTAACACAATGTTCACTCCCCTAATCTTAATGTTCTAGAGCCCCGACACATTTAGGACTCGCCCCCACTACTGTTCCCGATGTTATAAACCTTTGATTCTTACAAAGTTCTTACACACTAAAAAGCCTCGAGTCCTAGAACCTTTGGCATTTTGCTTTCCCCTCTCAGAGGTCTTACAATTTTCTTACTTTTAGAACAAATTTCTTACTTCCAGAAGAAAAACTTCTCACTTTGCTCAAATGTTACCCATAACACCCGAAGGTTTATCGGGATGAATGTCCCTAAATCACTAAAAAATGTGAATTACTTCACAGGATCGAGACAAGAAAAACTCCGTGCAAACTTTGGTTTGCACGGGTGAAAATGTAGTTAGAGGGGCTAAAAAACTTACTCGACTTGTACGACTTCTGCCACAGACGGCACACCTTTGTCATTGACAGCGAAGAGGTAATAGTAGCCTGGTATCAAAACATTTTCGTTGCTCGTTGTTGTCAGTTTATAGCTTGTAGGAGAAACTTGCTCGAATTGATTTCTATTTTTGGCTTTGTCATCCACTTCGGAGAACTCGAGGTAACGCAAATCTGTGTTGATACCGTGAGTAACAGCCGAAAGTTTAATGAGACTAAACTTGCTGATTGCTGCACCCGAACCGAGCTTGTTCATCGTAACAGTGAGCTGCTGTCCGTAGCCAAGCTTGAGATAGCCATCTTCATTCTTGCTGACACCTAAGCTGCCAATCTCTGGACGTTCAGCCTTAGAGCCATCTGGGTTAAACAAGTAAGCAGGCTCATAAATGTTGCCTGTTGGGTGGTTATTAGGGCAGCGTCTACCACACAAGCCACCACCCGCAGCCAACACGCGCCCATCCTCGAGGAGCAGAGCCACCGAGTGATAGTTGCGGGGTGTATCCATTTTTGCCATATCGCGCCAGATGTTCTTGGTTGGACTGTACACTTCTGCTACATACACAGTTTCACTTGGTCTATCGCTAGGCCACCTTTTCTTGGCGTTCGCTGCATCAGCTTCGCTGCTTGGATCAGGGGCATAGGAATTGTTACCACCTGTGAGACCACTATTTGTACCGTCGGGCAGGCCATTTGAACCGTCTACCATTTGCTTACCTGTGGTGTTACCACCCACCATCAATACATCACCTGTAGGCAAAACAACGCTGTTATGGAAGGAGCGGTTGAAACGCATGTCAGGAATCGCCTTGACTTGCACATTGCTACTGCTAATATCAATGAGCATTCCGCTTCGAGTAGCCGCGTAACCACGCACTACCGAACCACCTGTGACGAGGAGTTTGCCTTCGTTAATCATCACAGAGTTTCCCCAGGTACGCATCTGGGCTTGGGCGGTAGGAACAGGTGTACTTACACTCTCAATCATATCCTCAGGAGCTTTACCTAAATCAACTTGATTAAATCTTGGAATAGGTCCAGACTGGAATAACTTACCGTTCGGAGCAACATGTAAATAAGGATACCACTGCCTTGCCTCTGTCAGTTCCCAACCCTCTTGGGTTGGAAACTCATCACCAATATCCATATCTGTCCCTGAACCATAGGGAGCCAAGTCTTCAAACGCATAATCTGCGGGGTGTTCACCAAGTGGCTTACTCAAATTAATAGGGTCCCACACTGAACGGCTAGCATTCAAAATCTCTGAAGAAAATCTACTGCCATCACCATGGGTTGCAAAGGTACTACCATCCGGCATCGCAACAGCAGTTGCATACCAACGATCCTTTAACATGTCAGGGCCACGGTCCCAGCTACTTGTTTTGAAATTAAAGAAGCTTGTACGTTTCAAACTCGCGCTATTATCTGTACCGCCCCCCACACCAATAACAAGTCCATCGGGAGACATTGCCAGTCCTGCACAAAACATGTCATGCCCTTTACTTTCTGATGGAGCACCGCCACCACTATTATCTGCTTCTACAAAGCTGCTAGCGGCTGTACCCTTTGCCGGATCCCAAACAAACCCCTCACTGTACTCGTAAAACAATCCTTCGATTTCGCCAAAGGTTAGCGATTCCCACGCTGACCAAGTAACGACGCGACCATCTGGCAAGTTGGCAGCGTGTGTAGCTACCAGTTTGTTACTGGCAGTTGTACCCCAGTCAAACCTACTACCCCATTTACCTTGGTTATATTCTGGTTTTGGTGCAGCGGGTGTATCTGGACAAGTAACCTTGGGATTTTGCAGGGTTGCAGAGCCACTACCTGTATAAACAATCGAAAGGGTTTGTTTGCCAAAAATACCAAACGAGCCATTATCACTTGTCAGGGGCATATCATCGGCAAAGAAAGTAAAGCCTGTACCACTGGCTGAAAACTGGGTGCATTCACCACCCAAGTAGTACATCGCTTCACCTGCACCTGCAAACGTTACGTTCGTACCACTTTCAGAAACAATAGACGCGGCATTTTCTGCGTCAACAACTCGGTTAAGATCCATAACATCATCACTCATAAGCGGCTTGCTAAGCCACATTGGCTCGAGCTCCGTAAGGTTAAAAGGTAGACCAGGAGCTGGCAACTTCACAACCTTACTCTCGACACCTTTACTCTTTTCACTGTTTTTTAGAGTTTTGAGGCGGTACACATAGCTCTCTCCCGACTCGAGCCCTGTGTCTTCGTAACTGGTTGCATCTTTGGAAAGTTTATCTTCGATCTCTTCATAGCTACCGCCCTCGAGTTTGCGCTCGAGGCTATAACCCGTCGCCGCTTTGACACCTGTCCAGGACAGATTGACACCTGTTTCAGAAGCGACACTGGCACTAAAGCCTGTGGGGTCTTCGAGGCTCGTAGGATTGCCATTATCATCGTTGTCGTCATCATCTTTGTTTATGTCGTCATTATCAACGCAAGATGTGGCTATCAGCATGATGGATAAAAAGAGTAACAGTAGTAGTCTCGTTTTTAAAAAACTAACACGCATCGCGCTTCTCCTTCAGGGTGTGAGCACTACACCATGACAAAGCTGAGAACCTATGACAGCTCTCGGCTACAGTGTAGTCTAATACACTACTCAGAAAAATCAAGGTTCAAGGCTCACTTGACAAACCTTCTCATGAAAACGTGCTGGATTTTACATTTGAGAGTTTAAGGATTTCCGCGATGAGTGTATCAGATAAGTTTTGAAATAGTCCCTTGTTTTTGTGGCTTTGCTTGATAAATCAGCATGGAGATACTCATGTAACAAGAGAATTGGCACCTTGTGTAAAGTGCCAATTCTCAGCGTTAAAGTGTTTTTCTTTTAGTTTACTTGTACAACTACACCTTCAGAAGGAACACCTTTATCATTAATGGCAAATAAGAAGTAGTAGCCAGGAGTCAAAACATTAATATTATCTGTCGTAGTGATTTGATAATCTTTACCACTACCGGTCAAACCCTTGCCTGCTGTGTACTCCACGTAGCGAAGGTCTGTATTGATACTGTGCGTTACAGCAGAAAGCTTAATCATGCTGAATTTACTAATTTGTGTGCCTTCGCCTAGGTTAGAGATGGTTATATTGAAGGTGGCTGATTTTTTACCCGAAATGGTCATTGCTGGGTAACCGTCTGCATTTTTACTAAGGCTTACATTACCAATAGTGGGACGTAGTGCAGGATCACCATTTGGCTTAAAGAGATAGGGTGGCTCGAAAATTTGACCGTCTGGGTGGTTACAAGGTACACCTGTAACTACTCCACCCTGGTCACCACACAACCCACCACCCGCAGCTAAAACACGACCATCTTGAAGCAAAATGCCAACAGAGTGATAATTACGTGGCACAGTCATGGAAGCAACATCGCGCCAGGAATTTTTGTCAGGACTGTAAAGTTCTGGAATCAAGGCAGATTCTGTTTCAATGTCTGTAGGCCATTGATAGTTTGCATTGGGGTCTTGACCAAGCGTGCTACCTTCAGCCACTTCCCGCTTAGCCTCAGTAAATTTGACGGTTTGACCATCAACAATGCCTACCCCATCGGTAAATTGTTTGCCGCTGTTGTTACCACCCATAATCAAGACATCACCCGTAGGCAAGACAACACTATTGTGGTGAGAGCGTCTAAAGCGCATAGGCGGAGCTGCTTCTGCTTTTATGGCATTTGGGTCGTTAATGTCGAGCAAAATGCCCGTGTTAGTAGCACCTGCACCACGAATGACCGAGCCACCTGTTACGAGGAGTTTGCCTTCGTCGTACATAATGGAGTTACCCCAGGTACGCATTTGAGCAGTTCCAGCAGGAGCGGTTCCTCGAGCTGTCTGAGCCGAATCTACAACGACAGAGTTATCCGCATTAACGTTGTATTTATAAAATCTAGGAATTGGTCCAGACTGAAAAAGTTGACCGTTAGGAGCTACATTCAAATAAGGATACCAAGCCTGAACTTCGCCTAACTCTGTAGAGTTTGCAGTTCCCGTACCCACAGGAGTTGTACTGATATTAATATCAGCCGTATTTGGATACATAGGTGAAATAGCTGATTTAGCCGAAATGACCCAAGGACTATCTTGCGTTGTGCCACGAACTTCAGCACTCTTGAGATACGTGCCAGCACTAGCACCACCAACGTGTAAAACACGACCATCTGGCAGCGCAACAGATGTACCATACCAGTGTTTTACAGCAAGTGCATCTTTCCCACCTGGACGAACTTCTGCCCATGCTTTTGTTGCACTATCAAAATAGGATGTGCGTGTTTGACTATCTAGTCCAGTGGATTGACTACCACCACCTGCTGCCAAAATATCACCATCTAGCATCACTGCTAATCCAGCACAAAACATGTCATGGGTTGGGTTATTAGTTTCTGTAAAACTATTTGCACCTGTCCCACCTTTAGGATTCCAAGTAAACCCTGCCGTCTGGTTATAGAAACCTTCAAATTTGATGCCGTAGGTTGTTTCTTTCCAAGCAGACCAGGTCACAATGCTTCCATCAGGTAAATTCGCCGCATGCGTTGGAACAATATAGCCATACTTGTTAAACTGCCCTGGTGCATCTGGATTTTGGTCAATTTGCCCATTACCCCACAAGAACTTCTCACCCCATCTACCCGTCAAGTAAACATCTTCAGGTTGCGTCGGTGTGGATTGACAATAAATCGTTGGTTTCGCCAAAGTCGCGGCACCTGTTCCCTTGAACACCAGAGACAGGTTTTGCTTACTCGTGCTACCGGGAATATCTGCCGTGATGTCGCCACCATTGCTATTGGCAATTTCTAGTTCATCTGCAAAGACTTTGAAACTACCTGAACCTGTAGCTGTTGCTGTAAATTGCGTGCAAAGCCCACCAATATGAAACATTGCTTCACCGCTGCCGGTGAATTCTACGTTGGTGCCTGTAATGCTTACGTTTTTAGTTGCATTGGTTACCGCAGCAACTTCGCCGTTACCATTTGCTGGAAAGGCCACAGCTTGTTTGCTTTGCCAAACAGGAAGAAGCGCGGTGAGGCTTGTTGGGTTACCTTGTGACAAGGTAGTTACACTCTTTGTTGCACCACTACTCTTTGAACCACCTTTTACGGTAATAAGTTTATAGGTGTATTCGGTTGATGGTTTTAAGGCTTTATCATCGGTAACAGTTGTGTCTGAACCGTCAATAAAGTCGTCAATTGGTTCAAAACTTCCTGAGCCTTGCTTACGCTCGAGCACATAACTTGAAGCTCCTTCAACACCAGACCATGACAATACAACCGAAGTCACGCCAGGTACTGCATTAAAATCTTTAGCATTGGCAGTGTCACCACTCTCACCGCCATCGTCAGGTGCGCATGCGCTAAGCAGCAACCCCAAGAGTAAAATACTTAATCGTAATGTTTTTGCCGAAAGTGGATAATGCATGTAAAACTCCTCGCTCTAGAGATGATCTGAAATCTGGCCCTCGTCAACACTAGCCAACGTCCCGATTTTAGTACACGTTTTCTGAGTAATGATGTTCATCACTCACAAACACTCTCGAGTTAAATCATGTAGCCATTCTTTATAGCAAGAGGCAAAAGACTACACGGCTTAGGACAAATGTCCTGAAAACAAAGATTCATAGTGTTTGAAAGGATTGGTTGCAAAGGCAGGGTGAGAAACTTCACGTTTTAATAAAAATCCTGAGTACACGTCAAAACTCAATTTTGGAGAAATATCGAGCACTTCTTGCTTATTTTTCTTTGTAACTTCGTTTCGCTATGCAGCAACTTCGCTTGATTTCATACCGCCTTTGTAGTGAAATTTTTAGTTTTGACGTGTACTGAAATTTCACTTTTTACTCCTCGAGACTTAGGCGTATCGCGCCCGTGTGGTGGGTCTCGAGCACCTTCGCACCCGTCTTGCTTACACGCTGCAACAAACCATCATTCGGATGACCGTAGGTGTTGCGTCCATAAGAGAGAACAATATACTTTGGCTGGGTTGCCTCGAGTAACGCTTCAGAAGTGGAACCTTTTGAACCGTGATGGCCAGCCATCACAATATCAACCTGAGGGAACGCAAGCTCGGTTTCCACTTCTATAGGCATGTCACCCATGAGTAAGGCTTTTGGATTCTTTTTATAGTTAAGCACGAAAGCAACCGAGTTAGCATTTTTTTCTATGGAGGGTTGCCGCGAAGGGTTGAGAATATCGAGGCGTGCGTCACCCAGTGTTAACGATTCACCCCGCACGACGTGCAAAACGTCTACGCCACGTCGTTTGGCTATATCCATAAGTTTTTGAAAAACGGCTGCATCAGGCGCAGGAACGCCAATAATTAAGCGTTGTACCGGGAGCTGCTCGAGGACGCTCGAGAGCCCTTCAATATGGTCAGTATCTGCATGGGTGGCAATCACTATTTCTAGCTCGTCTACACCGAGTGCTTTTAGTGCCGGCACAACCGTGCGTTTACCAACGTCAAATTCCGAAAAAGGTGTGCCACCACCATCTACTAAAATTTCTTGCCGGTTCGGTAAACGAATAAGCGTGCTATCACCTTGTCCAACGTCAAGGAAAATAATTTCGGCTTTTGCTTCCTGCGAACTCAGCATGGAACACGAACTCGCAGCAAGTACCACCACGAGTGCACGCCAAGGTTTCAGTTTGCCCCAAACACAAAGTGCAACTGTAAAAAGTGCGATATAAAAAAGTGCGTAACCAAGGGGTGAAATCTCACCCCAAGTCAGTTGAGGTAACTCACTCCCCACTTGTGCAATTGCGATAAGACCTTTGTAAAACCAAAGCATGACCTGATTCAGTAACGCCGCTAAAGGCAGACTTACAAGCCCGAGCAGCGCAACAATAAACCCAAGTGGCACGAGCAACGTTGCTAAAGGAATAGCAAACACATTCACGATTGGGCTAAGGAGTGGGATACTACCAAAACTACTGGCAATAAGCGGCAGTGTTGTAAGTTGCGCGGCAGCACTTACGATAAAACCACCCACGACAAGTTGCTTCCAATGCCACGCAGGTACACGACTCTGTTGTGCACCTAAAACTTTTTTCAGGACAGGCTCGGTAAAAATGATTAAACCGAGAACCGCCAAATACGAGAGTTGAAACGAAATATCAAACAGCCACGAAGGGTTCCAAAGTAATAGGAAAAGTAAGGATAAACCTATCGTCCCCCACACATCTATTTTGCCTGCACCACGCCACAACGACCAAAGCACGAGACACGCCATGACTCCAGCTCTCGCCACACTCGGTGAGGGTTCGACGATACATAAAAAGCCTATAACTAAAAGCATGAGCGCGGGATAACGCCATAAACCCAAAGGTCGGAACACGAAGCCGAGTGCTGCAACCAACACAGCCACATTAAGTCCTGACAATGCCAAAATATGTGCGAGTCCAGAACTTGCAAACGTGTCACGGAGTTCACCCAGATCATCTCGAATCCCTAAAGCCATTGCTTGGGCTAACCCCGCTTCGCGCTCTGGCAAACCTGCAATCACAGCACGGCGTAATTTTTCTTGGAGCGATGGCGGTGAAGGAATAAAAGAACTTACTTTTTTAACATAAAGCTGTCCCCAAATATTACGTCGTCGCAGATAGCCCGCGAAATCAAACCCGCCCGGATTGCGCTTACCTGGAGCGAGGGAAATTTCACCACGTAGCACGACGTAACCCACACCGACTTCACCTTTTGGAGATAACAAGACTTTGGCACCTTTGGGCTCTTCGAGCGTCAACGTTTCACCATCACTGACACCCTGATAAAGTCTTTCTCGACCTACGAGTTGCACAATGGGATTTTCTCCATTATTCCAAACGACAAAACGCAGAAAACCGAAAGGTAAACATAGCAATAAAGGCAATAACCAACGCAGCGGCTTGGCTAAAAAACTAAAGAGCAAACTTAGAAAAGCAACGAGCAAAATAAACCAAGGTAACTTTTGCTGCGCCATTACAATTCCAAGCATCAAAAAAATTGCTGACGGAAGTGACCAAGGAATAAAACGTCGCGTTGCGTCCATAGTAGCTTTTTTAGGTAGGACAGTCGTTTCCCCTCTTCCCCTTCTTCCTATCTGCATTGCCGTATCACGCATCATCACAACACCCTAAAGCGTAATAAACGGACGCAGTTTCTCGAGCGTCTTTTCACCAATGCCTTTGACATCTAGCAAATCCTCGAGCGTGCTATAGGGCCGACCTTCAATAATGCGCTGCGCTGTAGCAGGTCCAACACTTGGCAACGTATCGAGCAGCGCGGCATTCGCACTATTGACACTAACACGCTCAGTTTGCGTTGTTGCTACCATCCCTGCCGGCACGAAAACTTGTTCACCCGTATCGAGTGGTTCTGCCAAATTGACGAGTGCAACTTCTGCGGTTGCGGCAAACCCGCCTGCACTACGAATGGCATCTTCTGTAGTTGCGCCCCAAGGCAAGCTGTACGTACCAGGCTGCTTCACTTCACCCGCCACCGACACAGTAATCGTTGGTTGCGTGCGCGTTATCTCGGTTTGCCCTATCTGTAATCTTGGGAAAAGGTTTAAGGCTGTCAACACTAGACAAGCCACAACAAGTGCAGCCATCAAGATATTTTCTTTTGATGCTAAAACTTTTGTAAGCATCCCACACCACCTCGTCTCGAGGTTTTAGGATACGGAAGTCATGCTCACAGAAGTCTTACAAAATGCTTACACGATAGGAGGTGTCAAAAATGTCACAGAAATTTTAAAGACATAGGTACTGTTCACAAATTATTCTACTACGTCTTTCACACCTTGACTTCTTACAAATCGTCCTAACACACCATTTACAAATTTCCCCGACTCTTCCCCACCATATTTTTTAGCAAGCCTTACTGCCATCTCGAGCGTTACTTTTTCTGGCACATTGTCATCATAGAGAAGTTCGGTCATGGCGAGGCGCAACACGTTCAAATCCGTTTGGGCCATTTGCGAAAATGTCCAACCTTCAATAGAACCTTGCAAACGTGTATCAACCGCTTCTTGATTATCACTGTAGGTTGTAATAAGTTTGTCCGCTAGCGCAACCGCGTCTGCATCTAGCTCAAGCGTGTCGTCTTCGTCTTTGTCAATCGTCTCAGTTAAATCCTCTTTTACACTCTGCCAAGTCTCGAGCACCGGCGAGCCACTACGCCCCGCCTGAAACAGCGTACGAAAAGCTAATTCACGTCCTTGTCGTCTAGCCATGAGAAACAGCAGGGAGCAGGGAGCAGGGAGCAGGGAAAAGGTAAACAGCTCTTCCCTCCTCTTCTTTTTTCAGGGATGTACGAAGTTTGAGCGGTAGCGTTAGTGTCGCAGGGGCGACGTAGGAGTCACGCATTCGCAAGTTCCATTTTCTCTGGTACGTCAATCGCTTCAACCGTAACATCTACACTTTCAACCTCGAGCCCGGTCATGCTGGCAACGGCTTCGCGGACAGCTTTTTGGGCTTGCTTCACAACTTTGGGAATAGATAGTCCATAACGCACACGCACATTGAGGAGTAAACGCACACTGTCGCCTGTGCGTTCAACCTTAATACCCTTGGCGCGTTTGCCTGTTAAAAATTCACCCACACTGACAGGTGGTGTCGTGGCTTTAATCCCTTTGATAGGCTCGAGCGCGAGCTGTGCAATACCAAAAAGAACATCCGGGGAAATGTCTAGATTTCTTGCTGCGGTTTTGCTAATCGTTTTTTCCATACATCTCCTAAAGTTTGATTCAAGCTTGAAAGTTGAAGATTGAAAATTAGACCCAAAATCTTAAGTCTTTAACCTTCAATCTTGAATCGCTTTCATCCATTCATTCGCCGTGCGATAAAGTTTGTATACACTGCTCCACGCTTAAAAAACGCATTGTCTAGTACCTTGAGGTGAAAAGGAATCGTGGTTTTGACACCTTCAATAACAGTTTCCTCGAGAGCCCGTTGCATCCTAGCGATGCACTCGTCTCTCGTGGGAGCCCAAGCGATTAGTTTAGCAATCATGCTGTCATAAAAAGGTGGGATGCGATACCCCGTGTAAACATGCGAGTCCACGCGGATGCCTGGGCCACCTGGCCAGTGAACATCCGTGACGAGGCCAGCAGATGGTCTAAAATCATGGTCAGGGTCTTCGGCGGTGATACGAACTTCGATGGCGTGACCCTCGAGCCGAATGTCTTCCTGTTTTACGCTAAGCCCTTGTCCTGCTGCAACTTTGAATTGCTCTTTCACAAGGTCAAATCTTGTAATCATTTCAGTAACCGGATGCTCGACTTGGATGCGTGTGTTCATTTCGCTAAAGTAAAAATTACCGTCGCGGTCTACTAAATATTCACAGGTTCCTGCGCCTCGGTAATGGATGGCTTTTGCCAAACGCACCGCAGAGTCTGCAATGCGTGCGCGAATGTCTGCGCCAATGGTGCTAGGACCCTCCTCGAGCATTTTCTGGTATCTACGCTGAATCGAGCAATCGCGTTCAAAAAAGTGAATGACGTTGCCGTTGCCATCCCCAAAGACTTGAATCTCGACGTGACGCGGTTCCTCAAGATATTTCTCCATGTACATTTCTGGATTACCAAAGGCTTTACGCGCTTCTTCTTGGGCGTTGACGAGGTTGCGCTCGAGTTCAGCGGGGCTTTGCACCACACGCATTCCGCGCCCACCACCACCTGCGGAAGCCTTAAGAATGACAGGGTAGCCAATCTTTTCTGCAAACTTTAAGGCTTCGTTTAGGTCATCCAACGCACCCGAACCTGGCGTAATCGGCACCTCAGAATTCACAGCAGCTTTACGCGCACTGGCTTTGTCCCCAATGTCGCGGATGTTTTGCGGTTTGGGACCAATAAAGACGAGGTTATGTTCTTCGCACTTTTCAGCAAACTGGGCGTTCTCGGATAAAAACCCGTAACCAGGATGCACGGCCTCTGCACCTGTCACAATCGCGGCAGACAAAATGTTGCGGATATTAAGATAGGAGTCGCTCGAGGGCCCAGGGCCAATACAAATAGATTCATCGGCAAGTAAAACCGGCAACGAATTTTCATCCGCTTTGGAATACACCTGCACCGTCTTAACCCCGAGTTCTTTCGCCGCGCGTTGAATCCGCAAGGCGATTTCGCCGCGGTTGGCAATGAGGACTTTCTTAAACATCAGGCCCTCCACGAAAAACTTAAATCAACGAATTCGTTTTCAACAACCAAAAAAGGAGGGAGAAGGGAGAATAGAGTAGAGAGGAGTTTTTCTACTCTATTCTCCCTTCTATATTCTCCCTTCTTATGTTTTAGCTCTTTCATTTTGACGGACTCACCCGAAACAACACCTGCCCATATTCCACCGGCTCTTCATTTTTAACTAAGATTTCTGCAACCGTGCCGGACAGTTCAGCTTCGATTTCGTTCATGAGTTTCATGGCTTCGATGATGCACAACACTTTGCCGGGTTCGATTTTGTCACCCACTTTAATGAAGGTTGGAGCCTCGGGTGAAGCTGCACTATAAAAGGTGCCAACAATAGGTGCTGTAATATCTACGAGGTTGCTAGCAGGTGCTGCTGAGGTTTCAACCGGCGTAACTTCAGCTTTTGCCACAGGTGTTTCACTCACGCTTTGCACAGTTTGAGGTGACAGTGTCTGTGACGGAACTTGAGAAGCGTAAGCTGGCAAGGGAACCGACGCAGCAACCGATTGCATCACCACGGCATCCCCTCGTTTAACGGAAAGTTTGTAATCACTCGTCTCGAGCGTTAACTCGTTGACATCGGTTTTGGCGACTGCGTCTAGTATTCCTCGCAACTCTTTAGCATCCACGACGTTAACCCCCGTTAAGCCCGACTGAGATATGTACCCGTG
>JBOFGY010000184.1:0-3409 GCA_051649365.1 Trueperaceae bacterium | reverse complement strand
GTCGCCTGCTTTCACTTCGCCAATCACGGTGTAAAACTGCAACGTCGCTAGGCCATCTGTTGGGATGCGGATTTCGCCCTCGAGGGCTTGCAGTTCGCTCGCGTAATATCTCGTGATGGCCGTTTGGGACTGGGCTGTTACTAATAGACACGTGAAGCAAAGTGTCACCCAAAAGCTCGAGTATTGCAAAAATCGTTTCATTGAAATCCCTTTCTAAAACTCTGGTGATTGCGATGGTGCCACTGACTTTGATATGGCTTCTTTTTCTTGGGGTTGTTGCTGGTTGCCTTGAGCCCGTTCTCGTCTTAGCTCTCGCTGCTGTTGGTATTTCGATGGCTGGAACGACTCACGCTCGAGCATGGCTTCGCGGCTTTTGATGTCCTGCCAGTGAACATCGCCATGCTGACGTAGCGTTGCTAATTCATCTTTAGAGAGTCGTTTATCTACAACGGCCACAACATGAACATGTGCGTGCTGTGTATGGGCATTGTCTTTCGTATGGGCAACAGCAACCCAATAGACATCGTGATTCGCTTCAATCTTTCGCATCATCTCCCGTGTCCATTCACGCAAGGCTTCGGGTGAGGTATCTCGGGCGGTATCGGGTGACATCACGATGCGGTAGCTGAGGCTGTATTTTTGCTCTTTAGTTTCCTTGCGTAAGTCATTCATCGCCTCACGACGCAGCACCTTATCAGCATCCTTTGTAAACACGTCACGGTCTTGCCGTTCACCTTTACTGTTTTGCCTCGTCGCGTAATAGCCAAGACTGTCACCAACTTTTTTGCCACTTCCTTTCGAGGAAATATGATTGCCCTTGACAACACTTCGCGTAGACTTTCGCTTATCTTTTCCCGAACTTCGGTAGTCTCCAAGCACCGCGCGGTCACGTGTATCACTCATAGCAATCCTCGCCTCACTCGCTCAGTCAGAGCCTTAAGTTCGTCACTCTTTTTCTCGAGGCTTTTGACACTCGAGGCGTAGGCTTCTGCGTCAATGGCGTCAACCTCGTCCGCGCTCATTCCCGTAAAAATAGCACTACCTAAAATGAGTTGTCGTGACGTGGCTGCCTCGAGATACGTTCGCGTGAATAGGCTGCCTATGCGGTTGGAAAGTCCTGTGAATTCGTCGTGAATCAGGCTGCGTATTTCAGGGATGAGCGTGGTCAGCCCCTGTGATTTGCCACGCATTTTTATGCCGTCCGCGATTAATTCTGCTGCCATCGCCGAAACTGATTTACCCTCGAGCTTGGCCCAGTGTGCCAGGTCAGTCTCAATCTCTCTCGCTATGCGAACCGTAATTTTTCCTTTTTCAGCCAATGGTAACCCTCGCCTCCTCGTTGATTACGTCCAGAACGTGTTTTCTTTATCTTGCCAGCCTTTTATTTTTGCGCTGCTGGCATAACCTGCTGCCACTTTCTTTCTTACAGAACTTGGATTTTTCAATCGTGCTGGCACGGTGCCAGCATTTCTTATCCTGCCTAGGAATTTCTCCCCCTCCTTTCCTCTTGCTTATTACACTATATTACATGTAATATAGTGTAATGTAAAGGGTGGAAGAGGCTCAGAATGAAACACGAAGTTGTTCTGTTAGAAAGGAATCTTGTATGTCAAAAGCTATTCGCAAACTCGCAAGTTTAGACAAAGATGAGGCTGAAATTCAAGCCAGGTTAGCTGAGATTCGGCACCAGAAAAAGCTCGAGCTTGAGGCTCTTCGGAGTGAGCAAGTTCGTGTTTTGGGAGAAGCAGCTTTAGCGGCTCTCGAGAGCAAAATCCTGCCACCAACTTTCTTGGATTCCCTTAAACTCTCGAGGCAAAATGTTGCACTTTTTTCAAATCTAAAGACGCAATCTTCTTCTGGTGAATTATCCAAGGCTGAGGCTAAGGTGGGATGACAAACTATGTTCCGTTTACTCTGCCTAAACTCGAGCTAACCCCCTCACAACAAGAATGTTTGAAGTGGCTTGCGCTTGGGTTGATGACGCTCGACCACGCGAATAAAATGCTCTTGGCGTTTCAACCTTTCTTGTTTGTTGTGGGCAGGTTGGCGTTTCCTTTGTTCGTGTTTTTGCTCGCTTACAACCTCGAGGTTCGCAAGATTCCGCTTAAAAAGTATCTTGCACCCCTCGCCGTTACTGCGCTCTTTTCGCAACCCGTGATTGTGGTTAGCCTCGAGTATTCTTGGACGGTCTGGAACATTATGGCTACCCTTCTTTTGGGGGTGACCTTTGGGCCTGTTTGCGCTTGGCTTCGCTCTAAAAACCTCCCGAGCTTCCTTGCTATTCCTGTTTGGTTTGTCCTGGGTCTTTTCGTGGAGTATGGTCCTGCGGGTGTCTTTTTATTACCCGTTATGCAGTGGTTTTTACGTTGTCCTTCTCTTATCTCAGGCTCGAGTCTTTTGCTGATAGGGTTGGCGGTGAATCAGGTTTCAGTTGCTAGTTTTGCTCCCTTGCTGCTCGTTCCCGTTATTTATGGTGTGTCAAAACTCGAGCTGTCTTTGCCTCGAGTTAGAAAACTTGGTTATTGGTTTTATCCAGGACATTTACTCCTGCTATGGGGTTTGCAGTCTTTCGTTGCTTAGAGATATTTAGGATGACATGTCGCGCCGAGCGAAGCGAAGGCAGCGGCAGCTTCACGTCCGGAAGGTTGGCTTTTTTGCGTACCACTTCGCACCCCTGGTGCGGCAGCTTCACCACCGGTAGTCCGATGATCCTTCACAGCCTCAGTCATTAGTAACCGTCACACCCGAGGACCGAGCCCCACGCTGAGCTGAACCACCTCCAAGCAATCTGTGCACACACCAACGAGCAGCCGACGCAGTGAGCGCAGAACCGCTTCAAGCTCGGTGCAAAGGCTGCGCCCTGGGGGTGTAACAAACGGGTTCAGTTCAGCGTGGGGTTGCCTTAAGAGTTATACCCCCGAGCCAACCTGAGGCAGAAAAAAAGCGCACCTTTCAGAGTGCGCCTCGTTAGGAAAGCAAGCGGAGATGTCAATCTTTAAACTCCGCTTGCTTGTTTGTCATCGTTAGTAAAGGTGAAGGTCAAGCGCACGTTGAACCGCACGAAGTTGGTGTTCGAGACAATCGAAGTCGAGCAGCACGTCAGGTGTTTCGTTAAACCAAAAGCCCTGCTCTAAGAGTTGTCCTTCTTGTACAAACACGCCGTCGTTTGTGTAATAGCCACGGTGAACGTCTGCTTTATACGCCTCAAAGTTCGACCAAATTTTTGCAATGCCACTACTCAAGTTTTGACCAATCTGTGCGTAGACAAGTCGCCCATCAGGAAGAACATATAACCTGAGTGAAACGGAAATTTCACAGGCTCCAAAATACTCACTATCAACTTCGTCAATAAGGACTTTGTCCGTAAAGACAGGCTCGAGTAGCTCAAGGTTGGTTTCGTCCCACATAA
>JBOFGY010000183.1:0-33048 GCA_051649365.1 Trueperaceae bacterium | reverse complement strand
GAACAACAGGGATGAGCGAGAGTGCCGTACCTGTCCAGGGTTTATCCGTCGAGTCGTAAAACTGCTTAAAGACAAAACTCGTAAAAAACGCAATCATCGAAGCACCTGAGAGCAACCAGTAGGGCGTGATGATTTGGATAACCTCGAGCGGTTGCCCAAAATAGGGCAGAGCAAACAAAATGAGTGCCATCAGTGCAAAGCCGAGGAACCCCGCGCCCACGCCAAGGACGACACCGTGCTTGATGACTTCAGAAATTTTCTTGTTGTCATTGGCACCATAGGCCGTGCCGATAAAAAAGCCAACAGGGCCAACTAAACCAAACAGTGCGCCGTAGAGAATAATCGAAATGCTCATGGTGAGTGAGGCGGCGGCAAGCGGCACTTCACCGAGTGGCCCTAAAAAGAAACTATTGATTAAGCCGTAAAGTGTAAAACTTGCCGAGCCAGCAATGAGGGGAATCGCCAGGTTAATCAGTGGGCGTACTTCAGCGCGGAGAGGGGAGAGGAATGTCTTCGTCGTGGTCTTAGATTCGGTTACTTCGGATGTTGTAATCATGAGCCTTCTCCTTTAGAGTTGCTGCGTTGTACTCAGAAAACTTACCTTAGCAAGTTCACAGAAGTATTTGCTTGATCCCTGTTGCGAATAATTGATAGTTTGACCTGAAGCCTGCCGTAAATAAATCGCCAACCTGCAAATCTGCCTTCGTACCATGATAAAAGGGCCCAGTGTCTAAAACAGACATTAACTCTCCTTTACGACTTATGCGGCTGATACCTGGCGATAATCACGCCCGAACTTGTCGGCTTTGCCTCGAGTAACTTCATGCGTTTGAGATTACCTTCTGCAAACAGTCGCTTGCCCTTGTAAGCAACAACATTGTGAACGTACAGCGTGAGTTCATCCAGTAAATCATGTTGCAGTAGTTCATTAACCAGCGTCGGACTACCCATCACACCAATGTTTTTGCCAGCTTGATGTTTGAGTTTGTTAATGTCTGCTGCAAGATTGCTGGTCAAAGTGGCATTGTTAAAGTTTCCCCACTTAACATCCTTTAGGGTTCTCGAGGCAATATATTTGGGCGTTGTATTGATAAAGGTTGCAAACCCACTATCTTCAGCCGGCACTTTATCGCTGGGCCAGTAAGGCTCCCAATACTGATAGGTTACCCTGCCCAGAAGGATTGTGCCTGTTTCATCAAGACCTTTTTGTAAGGCTACGCCCATGTCATCGTCAAAGGTTTCTTGCCAGTTGCCAGGTTCTTCGCTAACGCCATCTAGGGTAATAAATAACCCTGCTACTACTTTTCTCATTTCGTGCTTCCTTTCTTCATTGCTTAGTTGATGCGTTCGTTTAAGTCCAAAACAATGCCTTCTGGTCCACGCACGTAGCACAGCTTGTAACTGTTTTCATAGGTTTGAATTTCACCGATGATTTCTGCGCCTTTCGTTTTCAATTTGGCAATCAGAGTTTCGAGGTCTTCGACGAGAAACGCAATATGCCGTATCCCAAACGCATACATAGGATGTTGCTGAACGCCTGTTTCATCTTGCGGGTTATGAAATTTTATGAGTTCTATGCTCGTCTCACTGCCTGGTGGTCGCATCATGACAATCGAGGTTTTAACCCCACTAAGCCCAAGTAAGTTATCCACCAACTTTCCTCCCATTTCTGCTTCCCCTTGCACCTCGAGTCCGAAATCAAGAAAAAACGCTTTGGCGGCAGAGAGGTCGTTGACGATTACACCTATATGATCTATTTTGTTTATTTTCATAGTTGATTTCTCTCCTTATTGTTATCTGCCATGATAGTTTCTCCTGTGAGGTTTCGCAGCTTTGTTTTAAGTTGAGGCAGATGGTCTTTTTGTCGGACGATATTCAACCAGCATCAGCCTGTTATCGAGAACACGGGTATTCAAAAGCTCGAGGTTGATGTCTGGTAAGTCAGAAAAAAGAGGTTCTCGGCCCGTCTCACCAAGAATCTGCGGAAAGATAATCAAGCGAAGTTGGTCAACCAAATCAAGTTTAAGTAAGCTCTTGACCAGTGAGACACTACCCATTGTCCTAAGTGGTTCACCAGACTGCTCTTTCAGAATTTGAAGCTCAGTTGACTTCAGCAGGTGCGTGTTGTGCCACTCGAGCGGCTCTTGCAGCGTGTTAGAAACGACCACCTTCGGCAATGCGTTCATTCTGCGTGATGCTTCATCGGTTGCAGCTTGAATCATGCCTGCTAACATCTGATAGGTGACACGCCCAAATAAGAGTGCTTGAGGTTTGGCGAGTTCATCATTGATCCAGTGCTCGAGGTCAGGACCAAAGTATCCGAAATAGGCTGGTGACTTTTCTCCTAAAGCAAAGCCGTCGAGAGTAACAAACAAGTCTGCGATAATTGTTCTCATGGTTCATTCCTTTGCGAGACTATGCTGGAAGGAGAAAAGTCGTTATCAAATTGAGACTAACTTTTCTACTATTGGAGGTTAGTTGGTTCCATAAAAAACACTTCCCAAATATGCCCGTCCAAATCTTGAAAGCCGTGTTGCAGCATAAAGCCGAGGTCTCTTGCTTCGTTGTAAGTGTTGCCGCCTGCTGCCACAGCTTTTTGCACCATTGCGGCTACAGCTTCGCGGTTTTCTAAACCTAGCGCAATAAGCACTTCGGTAGTCTTCTTTGCGTCGGAAATGTCCTGGTGTATAAAGGTTTTGAAGTATTCTTCCTTGAGAAGCATGGCGAACATGTTTTCCCCAATAATCATGCAGGCGGCGTTGTCGTCGCTGAATTGTTCGTTAAAGGTGAAGCCGAGCTTGCTAAAAAACGCTCTCGAGGCGGGCAAATCTTTTACGGGTAGATTGATAAAAATATTGTTGACCATAATCTCTCCTAGAAATGTGTTGTGTTAAACCGAGCTAATTTACCATGTTTAGGCTCGAGTAAAAGCCATCGTCCAGAACGATGGTCATGAGTTTTCTTTGATTCCAATATCCTTGAGTTCTTTAGCCATCTCTAATAACTTTTGCGCTGTGCGCCAATTACGTGCGGTGCCAACAACACCGAGTGATTTCTCAATCTTGCTAAAGGCTTTTGAGCGACCAACACCTTCAGGTGCATAAAAGTAAAAGACTTTTCCCTCGAGAGCAAAACCTTCGCTCTCTGTCTTGAGTTTTTGCAAAGATTCTAAATCAGGTTTTTTTGGTACAGAAGCCAAGAAAACTACATGCAATGACTTGGGATTTTCGTTGGCTTTAGGGTAAGGGTTGGCAGCAATGGCTGCTTCTAATTCAGCCAAGCTCAAAACAATGACATCAGGGGCAAAGCCGAGACGGTCTTTAATTGCCTCTTTAAGTTTTTCTGGTAACGTTTTTGCAGTTTTAGCTGTTGTTTGAAAAATAGCATTACCTGTCTGGATGTAGGTTTTGATGTGCTGTAGTTTGAGATGCTCGAGCACGGCGATAAAATTTTGGGTGGTGAGTGTGTTCTCACCACCAGCGTTCACAGCCCTTAAAAGTGCGATATATGTTGCCATTACTTCATCGAGTGCAAACCAACACGGTTGCCTTCAGTATCTTCAAAAAACGCGAAGTAACCAAAATCATTGCTAATGTCTGTTTTCGGCATAATGACTTTGCCACCTGCTGCTTCAACACGGCTGAGCGGCGCACTTAAATCATCACCACCATTGAGGTAAACGACACTTCCCGAATGGCTGGGTTGATAGCCCCAGCTTTTGTCCTGAACGTGAACGATGGCACCACCTATCCCGTCCTGAGAAGCGGGTAAAAAAGCCATGACTGTCGTACCCATGTCCATCTTTTGTAAGTCTGCCCCCAGCACCGTGCCATAAAATTTCATAGCACGCTCCATATTCTCTACGGGAATCTCGAACCAGTTGAGTGCGTGGGTTGTAGTTGAACTCGTGCTGCTTTGTTCCATAACGTTAGTATCTGCCATACTTGCCTCCTCTAAACGTTCTGTCTGAACGTTGTTGCTGAAATTAAGAATGCTGTGCCTCGAGTTTGGGTGAAAGCCTATAGGCTAATCGCTCGAGCGTTTTCGCAGTTCGTAAACGCAGGCTGGGTTGTTGATTTTTAAGCAGTGCGTGGACGCGGACTTCCTGACGGATTTTTTCTAAACGTTCCTGGTTGAACTTGTGGATGACCTCGAGCTGACCTAACATCGTGTTCACCGCTTTCCGTCACGTTTGGCTGTGTTACACATGGCGTTTTTCAAAATGTTACGCAACTCACAAATAATACCTTAATAACTAAGGCATGTCAATAGTTTTATGAAGTCCTACCAAAGTTAGAGGTCGGTGCGGCGGGTTCGTTCTATAGTCTTGGCATGTCTCTTACAAAATGACTTGGTGCCGGCTGGATTCACGCTGTTCTTGCTCTTTACATCTGTATCAGCAAAGGGAATTTCTTATGGTCAAATGCCCATGACCTCGAGTAGACTTTATTCACTGCGCTTTGCTTTATACCTACGCGAAGCAGAAATGACGTAAACCTATGGAACGCTTTCCCTACCTCACCGACTACGTGAACGACGTTTTTACCGCCGAGAAAAAACGCTTGGATTATATCTTCTTACGCCCCGTGCTCGTCGTGCTGTACTTTTTCTTGCGTGTGGTTTTAATTCCACTCAAGTTCGTGTTTCACCGCAATGCCTGGGGCTTTGAACGCAGGCTTATTGACCGTGTGATTGCTTACGGCATCAAACACTTAGCTGCTTACGACGCGCTCAATTTACTCATTCGCCATGTGCAAATCGAGCCGCTTCTGTACCGCTATGTTTTATCTGGCACGCCCGAGCGCAGAAACGGAACAGGGGAGAAGCTCAAAGGGATTGATGGGGATTTTAGTATTTACAGCGTTCACGATGTCGTCGCGCACGGGCTTACGATTTGTCATGATGATTTGTCTTACGAAATGATGGGGCGATTTGATAAACGCTCGTTTTTAGATAATCTCGAGTTCTACCGCAACAGCCGCCCCGAAGACATTGCACAATTCAGTAATGAAGTTTTAGAACAAAATCGCAAACACTCCTTGCAACTTTTTGGCTGCACGAATGTGGTGATTTTTATCGTCGTTACGATTACGCTCTTTGGCGATTTGCACACACTGGTGCGTGCGCTAAATTCATTTGATTCTGACTCACTGTTGCTGTGGTGCGTCAAACACATTTGCGCCGAAGACAGAAAAGCGATGATTGACCTGGACTTCTACTTGCAAGAAGGCGGCAACCGTAGCCACTACAATAACAGTCCTTTTTTATCTGACCCAAACCAGTATCTCTATCACCACATTGCCTTTGACGAGTTTGTCTACGAACTCCTGCGAAAGAATCCCGAGGTGCACCAATAGATGACGCGCATATTTGGAATGTAGTCAAGAGAGTTCAAAAGTATAGTGCTGAGCTGCGGTAACAAGGGGTTGCAACCCCTTGTTATGCCCGACATAGGTGAACTGAATACCGAGCTTTTGAACTCTCTTGACGGTCACAAGCGAATTAAACACAATTTTTAGATTGAGGTCGAAATGCTCGAGGCTTACATCACACGTACAGGTTCTTTCTTGCCAGGTGAACCCATTGACAACGAAAATCTTGCTCGCTATTTAGGCAAGGTCTTGGGTGAGTCGCGTATCAAAGACAAGATTCTCAAAGTGAACGGCATCAAGACACGTCACTACGCGCTTGATAGTTCACAAAACGTCACACACTCCTCTTACGAACTAGCAGCGCAGGCAGTCAAAGACTGTTTGAAAGAGCAAATCGTAACGCTTGATTATCTCTCAGCAGGCTCGACACACACGCCACTGCTCGCGCCTGGGCTTTCTTCGTTGCTGCACGATGAACTCACTAAACACAAACTTGTTGCAGGGCCACTCGAGATTAACTCGAACTCAGGGATTTGCTCTTCTGGTGCACAGGCCCTCGTCAATGCGACCCGCGCAATTAAAGCAGGGGATGCCAAGGCTGCCGTTTCTGTAGGTGTCGAGCAGCCCTCGGCGAACTTCAGGTCAAAAGTTTTCCGCCCGCCTTATGACGTGTTTACCATGTTGAAAGACATACGAAGTTCAAAATGGTTTATGTCAACCTTTTTGCGCTTCATGCTGTCGGATGGTGCGGGGGCGTGCTTGCTCGAGCCCCAACCAAGCCCCGACGGTATTTCACTCAAAGTAGACTGGACGTATTCGCGTTCTTTTGCCAACGAAGCACCACTGTGTATGCACTTGCCAAGCCAGTCACCATTGGTACTAAGCCAGGATGTAAAAATTTTGTCAAAGTATATGGCACCACTGTCTGAACGTGTGGTAGGTGAAGCACTGAACAAGTACAACGAAACATTAGACAGTTACACTGCGGTGCTGCCGCATATGTCGTCGTATTACTTCGAGCGTTCGGTTAAAAAGACGATTGCCAAGTACGCAAAGCGCGAAGTGCCTTACTGGACAAATCTGCAAACGGCTGGCAATACAGGCGCGGCGAGTATTTACATTATGCTCGATGAATACATCAAAACAAAAAGTGTCAAAGCAGGAGATAGACTGTTACTTTTTGTGCCAGAGTCTGGACAATTTAATTTCGTCCTTATTAGTTTGACGGTGGTTTAGATGAAAATTGCTGTTATTGGTGCGGGAAGTAGTGGCTTAGTTACGTTGAAATATCTACGTGACGCTTACCCTGCTTCAGATATTGTGTGTTTTGAACAAAGCCAAAGCGTGCGTGGTTGTTGGGGTAAGCAGCGTCCTGATTTTATTTCGACCTCGACCAAGTACACCACGCAGTTTTCCTGTTTTCGCAAATATCAGGCGAGTGTCTCACCACAACACGACTTCTCGGAGTTTTATCGGGGTAGTGAATTTGGGGATTACCTCGAGTCCTTCGTAGAACACTTCAACTTGAAACAGTGCGTTCGTTTCGGTGTGCGTGTGCAAAAAATTGAGCGCGTTCAGAATAAGTGGCACGTCTCGCTTTTGGGAAATGAAGAATGTCAAACGTTTGATGCTGTGTTTGTCTGCACGGGCTTAGTCAATCAGAAAGTTGCGCTCGAGTCTACCCACATTCCCATCGCTGACGACCCTGAAACACTTCGTAATAAAACCGTCGTGATTGTTGGTGGTGGTGAATCGGCTACCGATATTGCAAACTATTTAGCAAAACCAGAGCATAACAACAAAGTCTTTCTTTCCCTTCGCTCGGGTGTGCGGGTAAGCCCGCGCTATCATCCGATACGCGGTGTACCATCCGACTTTTTGCGGAACCGTTTGCTCATGTCTTTTAGTAAGACGCTTCGTAACTGGGTGGGTGAACATTTTGTAAGTTTTCGGATTCGTTTCCAAGATACGCTCAGTAAGATGTTCCCTGCGAAGCACACACAAACACCTTCAGTGCAAGCCCTGAGAAAAGAATGGGATTGGAAACTAAAAGTTAGAGCAAAAGATGACCTTTTCAACATGTTCCATAACAAGAGCGACGAGTTTCTAAACGCAGTTGCAGAAAAACGCCTCAGCATCATTGGCCCACCAACAGATAATACTTGGCAAGAGTTTTTTGACTTTGACCAACAGGCTAAGCAGCGTCTTTCACCTGATGTGCTCGTGCCGTCTACAGGGTATCAGTCCAGGGTTCCTGATTTATTCCTGGAGAGAGTAGAGCTTAAAGATTTTTATCACGGCTGTGTTCATATAGCTTTGCCTAATTTGTTCTTGATTGGTTTTGCTAGACCCATCATCGGCAACATTCCTTCGATGGCTGAAATGCAAGCGCGTTACACGGTTGGGTTACTTGCTGGCAAATATAAATTGCCCATTGATGTGCAGAGCAAACAGCGTAAGGTTTGGGAAGAGCTAACAAGCGATTATGGCAAGCTGAATACAAAAAATGTTTATCCTGCCGAGCATATTCCGTACACAGATGCTCTGGCAAAAGAAATGAACATCATGTCTTCGTTGGCAAAATTGCCGTTTAAGACCTGGCTAAAAGTTATGACCGTACCCTCGAGTACCTTTCACTATGTAGACGAGTATTTTGATGTGCGGGAACTCGAAGAGCAAAAGGTTTATATGCCTGGTGTTTTAATTGGGTTGATGTTTGTGTTTTATGCTTTGATGTCGCCTTGGTATTTTTTGAAAGATAGTTTGAAGGACTGAAAATTATACGACTTGGTTTTGTTTTGGCAATTCTTTGGGCTTTGAGCATATTGAATGTTCTTAGTAGGTTCGTCCTCGAGGATTTCAAAAGGTATATTCAAAAAATGGTGCTATCTATGCGAGTAGCCAAGAACGTTCAAAAGTGCGTGACCTAGTTCATCTATGTCGGGCATAACAAGGGGTTGCAACCCCTTGTTACCGCAGCTCAGTGAATTCTTTTGAACGTTCTTGGCGGTGCCAAGTAACTCACCACCAAATTGTTGATGCTTAATTGCAACTTTGAATTTAGACTATTACAAAAAGTGTGCTAAAAATTGTCACGGTAACTCTTGAAATTGCTAATGCAAATATGTACATTGCTAAAATCTTATTTCAAGCTGGCTATAACCATTTTAACAAGGTCTTTTGCAAATGTTTCCGACAACTCTGCATGACCCACGAGCAGGCGATACCAGTACGGGCCATAAATAAGATCAGCGACAAGCTCTAGACTCACGTTTTTCTTTATCTCTTTGCGTTTTACTCCACGCTCTAAAATGTTCAAGCACACCTGTCTGCGCTTGCCGATATAGGCGCGAAATTCTCTCGCAAAATCTTCATCAAACTGTGCGTCTGCTAAAAGCCCGCGAATCGCGGCGGCTTTCGGGTCTGTTGTCACACGCTCGAAAATGCCTGTGAGTAGAAGGGTGAGGTCTCCCTCGAGTCTCCCTGTGTTGGGTTCAGGAATATCGTCGCTCGAGAGGGCTTCTAAAATAATCGCTGCTTTGTTATCCCACCAACGGTAAATGGTGCGCTTGCTCACGCCAGACTCCGCCACGATGCGGTCAACCGAAATGGCAGGGTAGGGCAGCGTTTCCAAAAGTTTCTTGGTCGTAGAAATCACTGTGTCATGAACCTGCTGGCTGCGCGGGCGACCTTGCACGGTTGTTTCAGGGGTACTTGCCATGCCTCGAGTATAGCACCTTGACAAAACGCTACGGTTCGTTTACTATTTATTCGTGTAGACGAATCGTTTACATATTCGATTTGGAAGACGGTGTTCAAAAAGAAACTAACACCAGTTTCAACAAGCGGCTTCAGCCTCTTGCAACCGTCAAAGAGTAGCGAACGCCGTATGAAGGAAAGTTCAAAAACGTAGTACACAGAAGGGAAGACAGATATGTCCAAACCACTCCAAGGGAAAATCGCACTCGTTACAGGTGGCAACCGCAACATTGGTCGTGAAACTGCTCTGGCATTGGCAGGTCGTGGTGCAGATGTGATCATCACGTACCGTGAACAACAAGACACAGCAGCGCAAACGGTGAAAGACCTCGAGGCTCTCGGTATTCGTGCTAAAGCTCTCCAAGTAGATTTAATGGGAACAGGGCAGTTGGAGCATTTTGTGACTGAATTCAAAAACGTGTTGAAAGAATGGAACCGCACAAACTTTGACATTCTGATTAACAACGCGGGTACGCTGCGCCTGGGCATGTTTGACAGCATTAAAGAAGAAGATTTAGACGCGGTATACAACACGAATTACAAAAGTATTTTCTTTCTTACACAAAAACTGATGAATGACATTGCTGATGGTGGGCGCATCGTCAACCTTGGTTCGGGAACGGCGAAGATTACGTTTGGGCCACTGGTCAGTTACGGCCCGATGAAAGCAGCACTGCAAAGCCTCACGCTTTACTTGGCAAGTTTTTTAGGAAAGCGCAATATCACTGTGAACGCGGTAGCACCTGGTGGTTTAGATGATGATTTTAACGCCACGTTATTTAACAAAGTCTTTCCGCCTGCGCGGGATTACATCAAATCAAATACAGCCGTCGGGCGTATTGGAATGCCTGATGACATTGGTGGTGTAATTGCATTTTTGTGCAGTCCTGAAGCGTCGTTTGTGAGTGGGGCAGTGTTACCGATTGATGGTGGGTATCACCTCTAAGAAGGTGTTGAGGAAAGGAGAAGTAGGTTTAGGTTATATTCGTCCTTAAAGGTTGGGGCAGCGTTGCACTGAGCCTCGAGTTTGCTCGAGGCATGAGATGAGGAGAACAACATGAAAGAAAAACCAGCCGTAAAAGAAACGTCATCCATGACCCCCGAGACTGATGCTAATTTTTCCCAACAACGCCGCAATTTAGTCACGGGCATGTTAGGTGGTTTAGCCGCCGCAGGTACAGGGCTATTAAGTTTTGGTACTGCTCAAGCAGCAACAGAAGAAAAACCACTGGCGGGTAAGGTTGCTATCGTTACGGGAGCCCGCAATAACTTTGGACGAGCTTTTTCTATTGCGCTAGCACAACTTGGTGCAAATGTGCTCGTGCATTATCACCGTGAAGAAACGCTTAGTGAAGCCCAAGAAACAGCAAGTCTCGTAGAAGCAGAAGGTGTGAAGGCCGCTCTAGCTGTTGGTGATTTAGGGCAAGCGCAAAACGTAACGGCTATGTTTGATACAGCCGCCCAAGAATTTGGCAGGATAGATATTCTCGTAAGCAATGCGGGTGCGATTGTGAAAAGACCCATTGCGGAAATTACCGATGAAGAATTTGAAAGACTGATGAACGTGAATACGAGAGCCAATTTCTTGTGTATTAGGGAAGCCGCTCGACGCTTGGAAGATAATGGACGCATTATTTTTACAGGTACATCCCTGCTGGCAGGTGCCGCACCAGGCTACGCCGCCTATGCAGGTACGAAAGCACCTGTTGAAGAATTTACCCGTATGGTGACCAGGGAAATCGGTAGTCGTGGCATTACCGTGAACACAGTCAACCCAGGTCCCTTTAACACGCCATTCTTCCACAGTGCCGAAACGCCTGAATCCACCGAATTCGCTTCTAATTTGTCTGTGGCAGGACGGCTTGGTGAAATTCCTGATTTGGTTCCGCTTGTCGCTTTTCTAGCCTCGCCTGCTGCTCAGTGGATTACGGGGCAGTCCATTTGGATTAACGGCGGCTACTTAACGCGCTAATTTATTTTGAGGCTCGAGCTTCATGACTCAGTTGAGCTGTAAAATGTCAGGCTCGAGCCTTGCTTCCTCGAGTAACTTTCTATAGTCATCAGGGCTTAGTGGATATTTGCCAGACACGGCGATAAAGGCAGCCTCGAGCACGTTCGTTGCTACACTCCTACCGTTGTAACGTGGTGTTGTGGTGATAAGTGTCGTCACGCCCCTTTTGCGAAGCACTTCGACATCATTGTTCGTTGTCGTATTTGTCAATATAATTTTGCCTTGCAAGTTCTCAGGAGCGTAGCGTTTAATAAAATGAAAGTCTCCTGCAATCACTTCTGCCCACGCAAAATATTTACTGCGCCAATCTTGAATGGTTTTTTCTTGTGCCTTGCCGACAGGATAAATCCAGCTTATCGGCACGTTGGCGATGATGGGGCCAAGAATCCTTGCCGTTCTCGCTAATATTTTCAGACTGTGTATGCGAATAGCCAGACCCAAACCAAAAATTAAATCTCCGTAGAGTACGTCTGCCCCAGCTTCGGCGAGAGCTTCTGCCATGCCAAAGCGGTCAACCGCAGAAACCATCAAGACGTTCTTGTTTTGCCACTGAATCGTTTTGTCTAAATCTTTCACGACAATGCGCTCGAGCGTGTCTTTGAGTCCTGCTCCACACACGATCGGTGTTTTCTTCGCGTGACTCGCAAGGGTTACGCCATCGCGCAAGTAATAGCGTCTGCCTGCTGCTTGAATAAATATATCCATACCACCTAGACCAAACGCATCAATCTTGCCATCTAATGCTTCAATCATTTTTGCAGCTTTGGGAATGTCGCCATCGGTGCCACGTCTTTCTAAAATGATGGGTGTACCTAAAAGTTCGGTTTCAATGTAGCTGTCGCGCTGGCTCGAGCCTGGGGAAATGCTGAGGACGTGCTTGCGGTTAGAAGAAGACATAAGTTTCAAAGTAATATACAGGGTTTACTATACAGGGCTTGGTTTTTGCTTTTACCCTAAATCCCAAATTCTACCTTCTATACCCTACTTACTCATCTTGCATTACATACACATGATGCTTGTATAAAAATTCATCATTTATCACAGACGTTCTCAGAATTACCCTATACACTAACAATTACCCCCTTTGAATGTCCCTGCGAAAGCAGGGCTTCTTTTTTTAGATAAGGCTTGATGTTTTGCTACAGCTCGACTGCTTTTGCTTTGTCAAAACCTTGGGATTTATAGTTCCGTCATGAACACTTATTCTACATCCCGAGAGTTTTTCTTAACAACATTAGGTCTATGCAATATGTAGACATACCCGATGACATACTCTTTCGTATAAAGTTTTTAGAACCTGAAACCGACACGAACTATTCTACATTGCCTATACCTGAAGTTCAGTAATGAACCCAAGCTCGAGGGTTTCTATTTAACAGTAAAGAGAGCAAAACGGAATAAGGCTTTTGCTCTAACCCCCTACCTTCGCCTTTTGTTTATTTAGAAAGCCGTTTGCGAAACTGTGAAGTGCGTCGCCTATCTTCTTCAATAAGTGACCTGTCCCCAGCGAGTGATTCTACGTGGTGCTGTAGTTCGTGGGTGAGGGTGTCCCATAACTCGTCGTCCCAATTAAATGAAGGATTGTTTTTAGCAAGCGCAGCAAAGGAACCATAATAGAGTGCGACGTGTCTGCCGAGACCAGGATTGCCGCCTAGAAAACTATCTGGGCCTGGGTCTAAGTATTCACCTAAACGATATACGCCGTAATATTTCGGTTCTGGTTTCGCGTCCTCGAGAATGTGCAAGCCCTGTAAACCTTTAGTAAATTCTTTGGGAATTTCATGAAACATGGTTTCAGCGGTTTGCCGAAAGTCTGCATACGTCATAACTACAGCATAGACCGCTTTAATGAAAAGTTGCGTAGTTTTACCTCGTGCTTTTATACAGTGTGGTGCTTTTATGCAGTGTGTTTTTATGTAAATAAATGCCCAGAGGTGTAGAGTTTTATTGAAGAACTGTTTTATAATAGAGTTTACGGAGGTTTTGCTATGAGATTAAGTGTTATGGTGTTACTAAGTGTTTTAAGTTTTGGTTTCGCACAACAAGGTGATGCTTTTGAGGAAACTCACTCTCTCGAGTTTGGTACGAAGCTCGAGTCGCTCCTTAATCAAGATGTTTATACGTCCCAGTTACCACAGGCTTTGCAACCACAAACATTCTCAATGCAGTATGTTTATCCGAGTGACGCGACGTTGTACAGTATGCGCTTTGTGACACCTGATCTCACAACGGAGTATTCAATGTATCTGCAAGGTGGAGCTGAGACAGAACTCGAGGTTATTCCCGAATCTTTACAACCATAATGTTGACATAACGGGGCAATCTCTTTTTACCGACCTTGTTATAAAGTATACGTGAAAGGAGATTGCTTTGTGGATGTGGTAATGACTAGCTAAGTTGCTGTTATCAACACCCTAAACTGTGACTCGCAATGACGAATCCTCATTATGAGAAATCTATAGTGTAAACGGTGTAAGCGTTGATGTTCTTTGTATCTTTGTGGTGACTCTTTTCTACGGTAAAGTTAAACAATGACGAAACCAAAAATCACCGTGATTGGTGCGGGTATGGCCGGTTCCGATGCTGCGTTCGCTGCTGCAAACGCCGGAGTCCAAGTAGACCTCTTCGAGATGCGCCCTACAAAAATGACCCCTGCGCACCACACCGATAAGTTTGCCGAACTCGTTTGCTCGAATAGTTTTGGTGGTGAAGGTGAAAACAACGCCAAAGGTTTGTTGCAAGCCGAGATGCTGGTTGCGGGTGGTTTAATCATGACTGCTGCGCACGCTCACCGCGTGCCTGCGGGTGGCGCACTCGCGGTTGACCGCGAAGCCTTTGGTGACAAAGTGACGAATACACTGCGGAGTCATCCCAACATCACAGTTCAGCATGAAGAACTCACGGAGATTCCTGAAGGTATCGTCGTGATTGCGTCTGGCCCTCTGACCTCAGATGCACTGGCTGAGGACATTCGTCAAACCGTCGGTATGGATTTTCTTGGTTTTTATGATGCGGCTGCACCCGTCATTGCAGCAGATTCAGTTGATATGACGATTGCTTATCGCAAAGGTCGCTACGGGCAGGAAGCCGATTATCTCAACATTCCTTTCAATAAAGAGCAATACGAAACGTGGTTTAACGCGCTAACAGAAGCGCGGCAGCACACACCACACGATTGGGAGAAGCTCGAGTTCTTTGAAGGTTGTATGCCGATTGAAGAAATTGCGCGGCGTGGCATAGATACACCAAGATTTGGCCCGATGAAACCTGTGGGGCTCGAGCATCCCGAAACAGGGGAGAGGTTTTACGCTGTTGCGCAACTGCGCCAAGAAGACGTGCGCGCTCAGATGTGGAGCCTCGTTGGGTTTCAAACGGGGCTCAAGTGGGGTGACCAAAAAGCTCTGATTAACCTCATGCCTGGTTTGGAGAATGCTGAAATTGTCCGTTATGGCGTGATGCACCGGAATACGTATCTGAATGCACCAAAACTTTTGCATACAAACTTGAGCTTGCGTGAATACCCGGGGCTTTTTGTCGCAGGAGTTCTAGCAGGCACAGAAGGTTATTTAGAATCTTCGGCAACAGGTTGGCTCTCTGGCACGAACGCAGCGCGTCAAGCCTTGGGTCTAGAACCTATCACGCCACCTGAAGATTCGATGCTCGGTGGCTTGGTGCGATTTTTGGCAACAGCAAACTCGGATAACTTCCAACCCATGAATGCGAACTGGAGTTTAGTACCGAGTATTCCAAAACAAAAAAATGTCGGTAAGTCTGAACGGCGCACGCAAATGTATCAGCGGGGACTAAAAGCGTTTAAGGCGTGGCATGAGAAAGTCCGAGAGGTAGGGATGCGGCCTGTAAGCTAGTGAAGCTAGGGCCCTGCGCCCGTACAGGTTTGATTTGTGACTGGCTGAATTTAAGCCAGAGCTTTCTCAATTTGCTCGAGGACATCCGCATCTAACGTAACTTCAGCAGCCTTTACATTATCTTGCAATTGACTCAATTTCGTCGCACCTGTAATGACTGAAGACACACCTGACTGACGCAGTGCCCAAGCTAAAGCGAGCTGAGCCCTGGTGATGTCAAGACTGTCCGCAATTTTCTTCACTTTTTTGACGCGCCGTGAATTGTCTTCGTTGATGTAGCGGTCAACAAAACCTTTATCACGCCCGAAGCGTGTGTCGGCGGGAACGCCTTTATCATACTTGCCCGTGAGCATTCCCATCGCCAGCGGGCTCCACACGACGAGACCCATACCTTTTGCATCCGTGACGGGCAATATTTCGTTTTCGACGCGCGTTCGGTGGAGCATTGAGTATTCGGGTTGTTCGGTGACAGGGGCAACTAAACCGTTGGACTTGGCGTAGGTGTGTGCTTCGGCAATTTGCACCGCACTCCATTGGGACGTTCCCCAGTAAAGAGCGCGCCCACTTCGTACCACATCACTAAAAGCTTCGACCATTTCCTCGAGGGGTGTCTCGGGGTCGTAGCGGTGTGCGAAGTAAATATCTACATAGTCTGTTTTCATGCGCTCCAAGGACAAGTCAATGGACTCTAAAACGTGTTTACGACTAAGACCTTTGTCATTAACGTTATCGGTCATGGGCCAGAACACTTTCGAGGACAACACCAAGTGATGCCGCGGTACGCCAATCGCTTCAAAAACCTCTGCCATATACGATTCAGCTTTGCCCTTCGCATAAATGTCAGCGTTGTCAAAAAAATTAATACCCTGCTCGAGGGCTTTTTCAACGATGCTTTGAATCAGTTGTTTATCCTCGAGGCTGCCCCCGTAGGTCAACCAAGCTCCTAAACTTACGGCACTCACTTTTAAGCCTGTCTTACCAAGTCTGCGGTACTGCATAGTTTGCCTCCTACTCAAACTGTAACTGTTTGCTTAGTAATACTAGGTCGTGTAGCGTTCAAAAATGGTTTCGTATCCACAGATTTCGCAGACGGCATATAGATTGAAGCTTCTCGAGGTTGTTCAAGCTACGTGAATCTGCGGAGAAAAGTTTATAACTGAGCGTATCATGTTGGTGGTGGTGCTCAGCAACTCGCCACCAAATTGTGGACGTACCCGATTTCTTTCTGTGGATAGAACTTTTCTGTGGATAGAACTGTGTTACGTGACCAAATTCATCACAGGCACGAGGCCCTTTTTTGGCGTAAGCTATGGGTTATGAAAATTTTAGTTACAGGAGCCGCAGGCTTTATTGGTAGCCACCTCTCCGAAATGCTTGCTGCGCGTGGTGACACGGTCATTGGTATAGACAACTTTAATAATTATTATGACCCCGCCAAAAAACGCCGCAATGCCAAGGTGTTAGCGCAAGCGGGTGTAAACGTTGTAGAGGCGGATATTCGTGACCGCCAAAAAATGTTTGATATTGTCGAGTCAGAAAAAGTAGATGCTATTGCCAATATTGCCGCAATGGCAGGCGTTCGCAACTCGGTGGCAAATCCTGCACTTTACATGGATGTGGATTTGGTAGCGACACAGCACCTTATGGACGCTGCTCGTGAGTTCAAAGTTGACAACTTCGTGTTCGCTTCTACTTCATCCATTTACGGGGACACACCGAATATGCCGTTTGTAGAAACAGACCCGTGTCTCGAGCCTCCTCAACCTTACGCCGCGGCCAAACGTGCGGCAGAGTTGCTCGGTTACACCTACAACAAACTTTATAAACTCAATTTCACAGCAACAAGATTCTTTACAGTCTACGGCCCCCGTGGTCGTCCCGACATGATGCCTTATCTTTTAGCTGAGAGTATTCACAAAGGCAAAGAGATTCCACTCTACGAAGGTGACATGCGCCGTGATTGGACATTTGTTGAAGATATTGTCAAGGGTGTTGTGCTCGCTCTCGATAAACCGCTCGGTTATGAGATTATCAACATTGGTCGTGGTGCGCCGGAACCCCTCACAAAGTTTATTCATGTGATGGAAAGTGTGGCCAGTAAAAAAGCTATGCTCAAACTGCAACCGAAACTTCCTGCCGATGTTTACGTGACCTACGCCGATGTCAGCAAAGCCAAACGCCTGCTGGGGTTTAATCCAATGATTTCGATTAACGAAGGTGTACAGCGTTTTTGGGAATGGTATGTCAAAGAGCAAACAGGAGAACTTGACTGATTATGTTGGTAATGGACAAGAGGTTTTGCAATGCTTGAACATCCCTATAGCTCGAGTCCAACGACGTGAGCTTGCTTCGTGCTTTTACTGAATGCTTAACGCATTCAAGTTCAAGCGGTTATCTGTACTTGGATTCGCTAATGACGAATGTGTGAGATGTAAGTTGTGTAGGATGCATTGATGCACACTTTGGAAGCTGAAGACAAACGTGTTTCTGCTGTAAGTTCAACATCTGCTGCAGAAACACGTTTACTGCACACGTAACGAGAGGTGCATAAATGCTACTTCTAAACGAGTATGCCTTTACCACACGCCTTGGCAATTTCTTTTGCTAATCCTTGCACGTCTTTATTTTCCTCAACTGCGCGAATGAGGGCGGAACCAACTACTACACCATCCGCAATTTCTGCCACAAGTTTTGCGGTTTTTCCGTTTGACACACCAAAACCAACCGCAACAGGTAAGCCACTAAACGTTTTAATTCGCTTGACAAGTTCGGGAGCTTCAGGCAGTTTGTCGCGTTCGCCCGTTACACCTGTCACTGAAATCGCGTAGATAAAGCCTCGGCAGTGACTCGTGACAAATTTCAAACGTTCATCAGTAGATGTTGGGGCAACGAGAAAGATCGTATCTAAATCTAGCTGCCTTGCTTTTGGCAAAAGCGTCTCCGCTTCGTCAGGAATGAGGTCGGGAAGAATAACGCCATCTGCCCCAGCGTTTTTTAAGTCCTCGAGAAAGCCTGCTTCACCTTTTCTGTAACAGTAAATGGGGTTGTAGTACGTCATCATGACGAGGGCCTTGTCGGTGTGCTTGCGAAGCTCACGAATAAGGTCAAAGGCTTTCAGCGTGGTCATGCCTTGCTGTAATACTTTTTCTGAGGCGCGTTGCACGACGGGTCCGTCACCCAAAGGGTCAGAGTAGGGAAGACCAACCTCGAGCACGTCGCCGTACTCGAGTAACCCCAGTGCAACGTTTACAAAGTCTTTTTCATTAGGAAGTCCTGCCGTTAGGTAAGGAACAAACGCGGCGCGCCTCTCCTTTTTTGCTTTCTCAAATGCAGTGCTAATTCTTCCCATGACTCGCCTCCATCATGCCTAAAACACGCATGGCTTCATTGACATCTTTGTCACCACGTCCAGATAAATTCACGACGATACTTTTATCTTTGCTGAGTTTGGGAGCAAGTTGCATCGTGTAGTAAATCGCGTGGGCAGTCTCGAGCGCAGGAATAATGCCTTCAATCTCGCTCAGTTTTTTGAAGCCTTCTAAAGCTTGTGCATCATCTACGCCAACATATTCTGCAACATTTGCATCCGCATAGTAAGAATGTTCTGGCCCTACACCTGGGTAATCCAAACCTGCGGACACAGAGTGTGCAGGTGTAATTTGTCCGTCATCGTTAGACATGAGATACATCAGGGCTCCATGCAACACGCCGCGCTTGCCTGCGGAAATACTAGCGGCATGTGCACCCGTACTAAGTCCGTGACCGGCAGCTTCAATGCCGTAGAGTTTGGGACGTTCACCTTCGGGTAAGTAGGCGTAAGGCGCAAAAATGCCAATTGCATTTGAGCCGCCACCGACACAAGCCACGACAGCATCAGGTGTTTTACGACCTTCTAAGGTTTGTAATTGCTCGATTGTTTCAAACCCAATCACGCTTTGAAAATCGCGTACGATCATCGGGTAAGGATGTGGCCCGACGACAGAACCAATAATATAAAAGGTATCGCGCACGTTGGTGACCCAATCGCGGATAGCTTCGTTTGTGGCATCTTTGAGTGTACGTGTGCCACTTGTAACCGGACGAACTTCGGCACCCATGAGTTTCATTCTAAAAACGTTGAGTGCTTGGCGACGCACATCTTCTTCACCCATGTAAACCACGCACTCGAGCCCAAACAGTGCTGCTGCGGTTGCAGTGGCTACGCCGTGTTGTCCTGCACCCGTTTCAGCAATCACGCGCTTTTTACCCGTGCGTTTAGCGAGGAGAGCCTGACCAATGGTGTTGTTGATTTTGTGTGCGCCAGTATGGTTTAAGTCTTCGCGCTTGAGATAAATTTTTGCGCCTTGGCACTGCTCGGTTAGATTTTTTGCATAATAGAGAAGGCTTGGCCGGCCTACAAAAGTTTTGAGGTAGTGCTGAAATTCAGCTTGGAATTGGGGGTCGCTCGAGGCTTCCGTATAATCTTTTGTGAGCTGTTCTAAAGCCGGAATTAAGGTTTCTGGCACGTAACGTCCGCCATAAATCCCGTAGCGTCCGCGCTCATCAGGGAGGGGGAAAAGCATGATTACCTCCAGGGGTAATGATTGAAGATTTAAGGTTGGAGATTAAAGAGTGTAAATGAATAGTAAAGCTCTACCACCAACGTTGGTGGTGCCACTTGAAACTGCGAGGGGTGCGGGGGCGCACTGTGGGCATGAATAGAGTTTAGCGAAATTTTTAGCTTCTGTCTATACTTTTTTTGATTAGTTAACAATAGTGTCTTGCTGTTCTAAATTAGAGCTGCTGAGAATAGTATCAGACTCGATTTCTGTAAGCATCTGTTTTAGAAGAGATGCTAAAGAGATAGCCTCATCACTTTTCGCAAATGTAATTAACCTGAGTTCGGAGTTAATTTATGCGGTCAAAGCCAAGTCACCTAGTTTCAAGGAAGGTTTTGTAGGCTGGAGCGTGTAAGCCACAAGACCCGCAATGAGATTAACAGCAAAATTGGCAGGTTTACGGTGACGTGTATGCTCAATCTGAGAGATATTTTTGAGTTGATCGTTAATGGTTTCGATAATGTAACGCTTACGGAGCAGAAGCTTATCTTCGAGTTTCATCAGAGCATTTCTCATGTTGTTGCGAAGTAATGTACCTCACGAAGTCGCGATACACTTACACGTATGATCGAGCGTTCCCTAACCCATCTTACCTGGATGGACATCCGTGATTTGCAAAAAGAAAACGGTGTCTTGCTTTTGCCCGTGGGTGCCATTGAGCAGCACGGGCCACACCTGCCCGTTGCTACCGATACCTTACTGGTCACCAATGTCTTAAAACGTGCCTTGCAGCTCTTGCCTCAAAACGTGGCAGCTTGGCGACTGCCAGCACTTAGTTATGGAAAGAGCAATGAACACACAGATTTTCCGGGCACGATTAGTCTGACAGGGGAAACGTTTTTTGCGGTACTCAAAGACGTGGCGCGTAGTGTGGCGCGAGCAGGGTTTCGTCGCCTTGCTTTTGTGAATGGTCACGGGGGAAATTCAGCTTTGCTCGAGGTTGCTGCTAGAGACATTCGTGCTGAGACAGGACTCATGGTGTTTTGTATTCAACCGTCATTTTGGATGGAGCCACCGTTTGAAATTTCTGAACAAGAAAAACAATACGGCATTCATGCAGGGGAACTCGAGACCTCGCTCGTGCTTGCGTTGCAACCTGGCATTGTCAAGATGGATCACGCTCTGAAACATCACATCAAACCGCCTATGCCACTCTTTGGTTCTGTGTCGGTGGCTTGGCTCACGGCAGACTGGAGCGAAACGGGTGTGTTTGGTGATGCCACCATTGCGGATGCAGAAAAAGGTATCGCCCTGCTCGACCATGCTAGCCAACGCTTAGCCGATGTCATTACAAAGATTAGTCAGTTCGAGCTTAAGAATAGTTGAAGTATCTTTTAGTTGTTGTCAAGCGAAACCGTTGAGGAAGATTTATCTGCATACGAGAGAGTAGGGTGAAGCAAATGATTGTGCGTAATGCGCGATTACAGCAAGGTGATGTTGTTGATATAAAACTCGAGAACGGTATCATCGCCGAGATAACGCCGACGGCTCGAGGTAAGGATACAACCCCAATAGATACACCAGATTCAATCAATGCAAACGGACAAATCGTTTTGCCTGCGTTTGTTAATGGACAACTGCATAGCTGTAAAGTATTTTGGCGGCGCGTTTTGACGAAGTTACCGGCTAACATTCAAGCTTTGCCTAAATTTGAAGCTGCGCGTTATGTTAAAGAAAACTATACAGTTGAAGATGTTGTAACTCGAGTAGACGAAATTATGCGCTTAGCGATTATTAACGGTACGTGTGCCATTCGTCTCTTTGCCGATGTGGATGAGGCCTCTAGTTTGACAGCCTTAAAAGGATTGCTCGAGATAAAGAAAAAGTACAATGCCCTTATGACGGTGCAAGTAGCCGCGTTTCCGCAAGATGGTTTTTCTGAACAAATAAAAACACTGATGTATGAAGCCATGATGCTTGGTGCAGATGTGGTAGCAGGGATTCCTTGGGTTGAGAAAACTGAGGAAGCTAAAAAGGCTCACACTGATATGTGCTTTGACCTCGCGCAAGAATTTGCGAAGCCATTGCATCTCGTTTGTGATGACACGACAGACCCAGGTTCACGGACGCTCGAGGTTGTAGCACGTCAAACGATAGCGCGTGGCCGCGAAGGCCGCGTGGCCGCGACGCAGTGTGCTTCACTTGCCTTTCAAAATGATGCGTACGCCAAAGAAGTTATCGGTCTCGTGAAAGATGCTGGCATCACGGTTTTTTCAAACAGTCATGTCTCGCTCGTTACAACAGAAATTGCAACAGAGCCACGTCCCAGGGGTGTGACGCGCATTCCAGAATTATTGGCGGCGGGAGTGCCAGTAGCTTGCGCTCAAGATGATATTGATAATTGGTACTATCCATTTGGACAAAATGATTTGCTCGAGGTTGCAGGGTTCATGGCGCACACGGGTGGTTTTCCTTGGGGACACTACGACGCAGTATTGCCGATGATAACAAATGTTCCGGCGCAAGTTTTAGAACTTGATTATGGTTTAGACGTTGGCAAACCTGCAAATCTGGTGTTGTTAGATGCAAAAGATTGGCGTGAAGCTTTGCAGTTTCAACCCGCGAAAAAAGCGGTCATTCTAAAAGGTAAACTCGTAGCAACGACGGAGCGTAAAACGACATTTCATTTTTAAGAATGTAGGAGGGAGAAGGGAGAAGAGAAAAACTTCTCCTTTCTGCTTTTAGCTGTCTAAATAGTCCCGAAACCGATCAATCGCATCATTGCTGCCAATCACGACGGCTTTGTCACCGTCCATGAGTTCAAAATCCGCTCTCGGGCTGACCTCGAGCCTGCCTGTCCTATTTACAGCAATAACCTGCACGCCAAAGCGGTTCGTTAAATTGAGGTCGAGCAGTTTACCGCAAAGACGTTTTTGTGTTTCGATTTCGATGACACTGTGGTCATCCCCAAGTCGAAATGCATCTACAATATCCGGTGTGGAAATTTGCTCGGCGAGACGAATGCCCATGTCATGTTCGGGGCGAATCACTTCGTCCGCACCGACGCGGTTGAGTACCCGCGCAGCGAGTTCGCTGTTGGCTTTGCTAATGACATATTTCGCACTCATATTTTTGGCAGCCACAGTCGCCAAAATATTGGACTCTAAGTCGTTTCCAATGGCCACAATCACTTGGTCAAAATTGCCGACACCAATTTTGCGTAGCGCGTCTTCATCGGTGGCATCGAGAATGGCGGCGTGCGTGACCTTGTTCATGACGGCCTCGACTTTTTCTTCGTCCATATCAATAGCGACGACTTCGTGACCGAGTTTGTGTAACCGTGTCGCTAGGGCTGAACCGAAGCGTCCGACACCAATTACTAGAAATTGCTTAACACGCATAGTGCCTCCAACAGTTGCATTTATCTTAAACCTGCATTTATCCTAAGGGGCAGGATTTGCCTTTTGAAAAACCAAGCTGCACAGGTTTAGTGAGCCTAGTCGTTTAACCAATTATCACTTCTTCTACAGGATAACGCACTTTTTTATCGGGTGTTCCTTCAATGAGGGCTAGCGTAAAAGTGAGCGGTCCAATACGCCCTAAATACATCAGCAAAATTAAGATAATTTTGCCCCAGTCACTCATCGTACTCGTGATGCCTGTCGAAAGTCCTACCGTACCGAAGGCGGAGACAGCTTCAAAGGTAAGTCGAAACGTGTCTTTATCAGAATCGGTAAGTGTAAGCAGCGTGAGCATGGCTCCAATAATGAGCATACTGAGTACCGTAATGACCGCAGATTTAATGACGGTGTCGAGAGTAATACGCCGTCCAAAAAGTGAGAGTTCACCGTGGCCACGGCTGATGCTCCACACGCTGCCAATGAGCACGAAAAAGGTAACCGTTTTGATACCGCCACCTGTCGAGCCAGGGCTCGCACCAATAAACATGAGCAGCGTCGTGAAGAGTAAGCTCGATTCGTCCATTTGGGCATAGTCTACGGTGTTGAAGCCGGCGGTACGCGGTGTTACAGATTGGAAGAGTGCAGCCATCATTTTTTGCCACACCGATAGACCTGCAAAACTATGCGACCACTCGAGCAACAAGAATACCATCATCCCGAGTGCGATAAGACTGCCTGTGAGCACTAATACTGTTTTGGTGTGGAGGGTAAAAGGCACTGTGCGCCTTTGGTAAAAATGCGCGATGATGTTCATTTCGACAATAAACCCTAAGCCACCCAAAACAATAAGAGCCATAATCGTAAAATTGACAACAGGGTCAGCAACAAAAGGCATGAGATTCGTTGGATACAATCCGAAGCCAGCATTGTTAAAGCCGCTCACGCTGTGAAAGATAGCGAAATAAAGTCCACGCCAAAGACCCTCGAGCGGCCCGAAGCGCGTCCAAAGCAATAAGGCACCGATGAGTTCAATGCTAACCGTGAGTAGAAGAATACGCCGAATGAGGCGCAGCACACCACCGACTTGAAAGGCGTTAAGTTGCGCTTGTAAATTCATGCGTTCCCGGAAGCCCACGCGCCGTCCACTGGCAAAGGCGACAAGCGTTCCGAGTGTGATGATACCTAAACCACCAGCTTGAACGAGCAGCATAATAATAGTTTGTCCGAAGAGGCTGTAAGACGTGCCGGTATCAACAACCGCTAAGCCCGTCACGCAAATTGCACTCGTGGCAGTGAAGAGGGCATCAAGAAAATTAATGGATTTACCTGGGGCGTGTGACACGGGCAGGGCCAACAACAAACCACCAATAACGATGGCAATCAAAAAGTAAAGCGCAATACGTTGGACGGGGCTGAGACGTTTTCCTCTAGAACTAAGGTCAAAAAGTGTCTGGAAGGATAGAGGTTTCATAAATTGCACGGGTCTCATAAATTGCAGGTTTCATAAACAGCCGGTGGCTTGCTATTGCCCAAGCTGCTTCTGCCACCGCGCATTCTACGCCTGGGAATTGAGGAAAGTAAAGCAGGACTTAAAATCATAAAATCCAAAGTACACCTTTTCAAATAAACAAATCGGTAGGGGTTTGGATAGGTTTTTTAACGTTATAAACTTATCACCCTGCTCCTCCTCGTGCGTGCTTTAATGGCGTATGGCTAGGGAAAGTGTGACGAAAAATAGAAGAATTGACTACACGGCACTGTTAGAGCTCGAGGCTCAACTTTTAGGTGTGAGTCAGCGTGAGATTGTAGGGGTTGAAGTCCTTCAAAGCGAGTTAACGGTGGCGTTGGAGCCAGATGACTTTCCCGAGACGGTAGAGCCGTTTTTACCCTTGGAGCGTCCAGTTTCCTGGCTTGCCCTCGTGGGCTTTATGGGCACAGGGAAAAGCCGCATTGGCTGGGAATTGTCGCGTCGTCTCAGCCTGACGTTTATTGATACCGATAAGGTCATCGAGCGCATCAGTTGTATGCGTATCTCCGATATTTTTGAATATTACGGTGAAGCGACGTTTCGTGACTATGAATCAGAAGTCGTGCGGCGTAGTTTGCGTCTCGAGCACGTCGTGGTCTCTACGGGTGGCGGTACAGTGATGCGTTCACAAAACCGCGAAATGCTCAAAAGTCGTGGCCCAGTTGTGTTGTTGTCCGCAAGTCCCGAGACGATTTATCTGCGCACACGCCGTAACCAAAGGCCCCTATTGCAAGTTGAAAATCCGATTGAAAAAATTTGCGAATTGCTCGAGGCCCGTAAAGAAGCCTACCGCGACGTAGCCGCCTTCGAGGTTTCTACTGATAACCGCCAATCCGAAGAGGTGGTCGAGGAAATTGTAGACAAACTCTGGAAGTGGCAGGAGAACCATAGCTAAAACAAAACGCCAAATCTAGAGGTCTGAAAGCTTTGGCTCTCGAGCTTTCAGACCTCCTATTTACCTTTAGTGCACTTGAAGGATTCTTGCAACTGAAGGTACACCATTTGTATTCATAACGAAGAGCATATAGTAGCCTGGGGGAGCAAAATTAGCGTTCGCTGGGGAAGTTACCGTAAGATTATTTCCAGATTTGGAAGTAATGGGAAGTTCAATGAAACGTTGTCCCATGTTGAAGGCATGCGTAACTGAACCCAAAGCAACAAGCGTAACGGCTTGAATATTTTTAGTGCTCGTTGAGCTTAGTGTGTAACTTTGGTTGTACATCATGCTTGTTGGGGCTTCTTGTAGTTTAGGACGGCTTGCTAAAAGTCCGGAGCCATCTTTCTTAAATAAGTAAGGTGGATAGTAAATCTCTGCGCTTTGTTGGTTACATTTTGTCCCGCAGCCACCACCACCTGCAGTCCAAACTGTGGCATCGGGTAATAAGAGGGCTACAGAGTGATAATTTCTTGGTTTTTGGGCCGAAGCTCCTAAGCCCCATTGTCCTGTTTTAGGAGCCCAGATTTCACTGCTGTATACAGATGTAGTGTCATCAAAGTTTATCCCACTGGTATTACCACCATTTACGAACACATGACCATTAGGTAAGAGCGTAGCGTTAAGGTTATAACGTTTAGAACTCATAGAGGTTGTTGCTGTTGCAGTTACGCCATTGTTAAGGTCAATGGTTACAGCTGTATCGGTGACATTATCTTTAGTACCGCCGCCCATTATCAAAATTTTACCAGGTTCGTACATTACAGAGGAACCATAAACACGGTTCAACGTATCCCGTTGGTACGTTGAACTCCAACTACCCGCACCGTTTGTTGAGAGATAAGCCATTGACTTTGTAGAACCCGAATAAAAGACTTCTCCGTTCGGGGCAACATGAACCCAAGGATAATAATGCCTAAAATCACGGTTCTGTGCTGAGGCTCCGCTTAGGCGGCGGAGCATATTGGTTTCGGGATTCCAGACATCAGGGATGTAATTAAAACGAGTTGTTTCGTTCGAGCTACCGCCAATAACTAAGACTTCCTTATTTGGTAAGTTGATCAGACTAGGATACCAACGTCCCTCGGTCATATCAGGGCCGCGCAGCCACTGTTTGTCGGTAGTGTTAAAGAAGTTTGTGTGAATGGAACCCGGGTACATGGTTTTATAGCCCAAGTGACCCCCAGCTACAAATAATCTGCCATCGACTAAAGGAATCGCACCTGAGCAAAACAATTCAGTTGTTTGATTATCTTGGCGGCTGTGCGTGTTGGTGTGAGGTGTCCAGAGATCAACGGTTGTGCTGTTATGTTTTGATTGGTCATTGTAGTCAGCACTATTAGCTTTATTGGCATCACGTCCATACCAAGCGATGACCGTGCTGTCAGGTAACAGAGCAGCATGTGTAGCAATGACGGGCCAATCTCGCAAGGGACCAAAATAGCCTTTGTCCTGTGCGTCTTTGGGGGCGAGGGCAGGAGGAGGCGCATCACAGCTCACAATGGGATTCAACCAATCGGCAAAATCACCTTGTCCACCGTTGCCACCATCAGTGACAACCAGTTTAAGTTTTTGCTTACTTGTAACATCGAGCAAACCGGTTGCTTTTGCAACGTTCACAAAAATGACAAGGTCTGATTCCCAAAGCTTGACTTCATCAGCGTAAACCTGAAAAATGACACTACTTGCTAAATTAGTAGCCCTAGCGTCAATACCAACTTCAGCAGAGAACGTTTTGCACACCCCACCCAAATCAAAGACAAGTTCAGAGGGTGCTGTCGTACCAAAGCCTTTTGCGTAAGTTTTTCCATTGACTAGAAGTGTGCGTCCGTCACCCCCGGCTTGACTGCCGTTCGAGCTATCTTTCTCAATAGGACCCTGCGCGTTTGAACTATTATCAGGGCGTAAATCTGAAAGGTAGTACGTATTTGTAGCGAGGGTATCAAGGACAAACTCGAGCTCGTCCTCGTCAATGTCTTTGGTGGGTTCGGGGGTTGTTTCCTCCGTTTTGGGATCTTGGGCACCAGGTTCTTGACCGTCCGGTGTTTCTGGTTGGGGCAAGAGTTGCTCATCATTCGATATTTCAGAGTTCTCTGCAGGTTGTTCGGTGGTAGGTTGATTGGGTGTAGGTGTTGTTCGTCCACAAGCGACGATCAGCACTAAAAGACAAGACATCAAAAAACATAGACGACGATAATTCATACGATCAAGACCTCCTAAATTTTCTTCTCTAAGTTTACTGTGAAGACTTTATGAGTTAAGCACATTTGCACAAATTTGGGGATGACGAAGGTAAAAAGTGATTAATTTCATCTATAGAAATTATAGTACACTTTAGAAAGCAAAAAGAAGCAATCCAAGGGAGTGCCAACTATCTTCGTTATAACGAGGAATGTTTACGTATGTACTAAGCCTCGAATAGGAGCATTTTATCAATAAAAATGCTGGTCTCGAGTCCCACCCACACTCTAGAAAGAACAACTAAGCTCTTATAAATACGCTGCACTTCGCAGAGCAGCATCTGGTTTTTAAGTTGACAAGCTTTGCTGCACAAGGCGCACTCTAAAAGGTCAATATGACCCTTGAGCGCGGCAGCAATCTCGCTGTCTTGCTTTAAGGTTTCATCCCAACGTGGATGTGTGGTAATGCGCGTCGTGAGTTTGTCTAGTTCCAGTAAAGCACGGCGACGCTCGAGAAGTAAGTCATAGCGTTCGCGGTTCAGCGTAGCCGTAGCATTGTGGTTAGTGAAATCTTGAGGCATAAAACCTAATGCCTACTATATTACTCGGGTTTCGGAATAATGTCCAGGACAAATGTACAGAAGAGCAGTTAGAAGGTGAAAGGTTAAAAGTTGAAACCAAAAACCTTGAACCTTCCTACCTTGAACCTTCAACCTTGTAGGTGGGCTTCTAAAAAGTACAGACTAAGGTCAATCTCGCGCGAAATCTCCGTGAACATGTCTTCTGTGGTTGGGTCGTCTAGGTCTCCTGAGCGGCGCAGGGCGGCACGGTTGGAGGCAGCGTAAGCAGCGAAGCGGTCAACGACAGCTTCTAAATGCGCTCTGCCGTCTACAACCATTGGGTATTCGGGCAGCGTGGAGTTAGCGGCGGCCATACGAACCGTGCCCATTGCTACGCCACCAAGTGTTGTCACGCGCTCGGCAATAGTGTCAACAAACGGCTCGACTTTGGCGGCAACTTTGTCAAAAAGCTCGTGCAGTTGCTGAAATTCCATACCTTTGACATTCCAGTGAGCCTGTTTGGTTTGGGCGTAAAGGTCGGCGGTATCGGCAAGTTGCTGGTTTAGGATGTCAATAAGTTCTTTTCTAGCATCGGGCTTAATATCAATTTTGGTGCTAAAAGTAGTTTGTTCGCCGACGAGTTTTGTTTTTGTCATGATGGTTTCTCCTCATAATCTAGTTTGGGTGGATGTTCCACAAAAGGACTATAACACGTAATTCGGAATGATTCCGATTTTTGAACTACCGAGAAAAGCAGCAAGGAGGTATTAGATTTTAGCTTTCTAACACTTCATTGCCAACACTAGATACTTGCATTTTCACTTCATCCTTAATGGCTTCGATATGTTTGTCTTTCGCTCTTACCTCCCCAAACCAGCTCGAGTCTCTACCGTCTACCACAACTACGCAGGCTTGTTTGCATTCATCAAAACAATCAGCACGACTAACCCGAACAGGTAAATCGCTGTGTTTGAAGTGCTGCCGTAATTCTTTATAAATTTCTTTGCTGTCATGCTTGCTGCATTTACTGCCCTGACAGACTAAGACATGCGTGTCATATTTTTTGATGTCGAGTCGTTTCATTTATGCCACGTCATTTTTTCACGCCAATCCTTGCGGGTGGAGGTTGGGTAAGCATCTTTCGGATAACCGATGTAGAGAAAGCCGAGCGTTTTTGCTGGAGGGGTAAGCCCCACGAACTTCACTGTGTTTTCGTGCAGCGTCACCATGCCAGTCGTCCAGTAACAACCAAGTCCATGACTCGCTGCCACGAGATTCATGTTTTGCACAGCACACGATACTGCCGCGACTTCTTCCCACTCTGGGAATTTGCTGCTTGGTTCTAAACCAATTGCAATCCAAACAGGTGCGAGCCAAACCCGCTCACGCTGTGCAGTTTCGTTTTCTTCTTTGTATTTATCTGTTGGAGCACCGAGTTTATAAGATGTTGCAAAGGTTTCACCTAACGCACGTCTTGCTTCGCCAGTAAATACTGTAAACCGCCAAGGCTCCGTGCGCCCGTGGCTTGGAGCCCAGGTTGCAGCTTCTAACATTTCTTCAATCATCTTCTCGTCCACAGCATCAGGCTTCAAAAAGGCTTGATTGATGCTGCGGCGAAAACGGATTAACTCGAGCAACTTCTCACTTGTTTCTACTTTGTGTAAAGTTGTGTCTTCTAAAAGTATCATAGTGTTACTTTAACTCTTCGAACCTTTTGTAGTTGTGCAAGGTTTAGCTTATTTACAATATTGCTCACCCATGTTTTAATTCTCGGTGCTGTCATGTTGGCTTGGTTGTCATCATCGAGAGCGAGACCAATAAACATACTCCCTACCATCCCTTTAGACCCAGTGAAGTCATATCCATCAATGGGCCAGTGCCCAATAATCGTGGCATCTGCCTTTAAAAATTCTGCCGCTAAAATACCGATGGCATCTTGAAACGTATCACTGTAAATAAGCTGATCACCAGCACCAAAGAGCGCGACGAACTTGCCGGTTAAATTGAGCGTCTTAATGAATTTATATTTGCTTTCCCAGTCATCTTGCAAGTCGCCAACGTGCCAAGTGCTGCAACCAATAAAAAGATGTGTGAAAGACTCGAGCCTCATCACGTCTATCTTTGCAATATCGTGTAGCTCAGTTTGGATGCTATAGCCAGCAAGTTCTTTTTGAATACGCTTTGCAGCGTCGGCAGTTGCGCCGCTACTGCTGCCGTATATTATTCCGATGTTCACAAAATATGTTCCTTTCGTCGAACGCATAGATTTTGGTTGAAGGTGAAAAGTTGAAGGTTAAAAGTAAAAAAACCTTCTTACCTTCAACCTTCAACCTTTAACCGACTTTTACGTTTTATCCACCACATGCTCACACCTGTCATTGCCAGAAAAAGCGGCATTAAACCAAACATGGCCCAAAAAATCCTGCCCCACCAAGGCACAACAACCCCAGCGTGCAGCGGGAAAAACCAGTTGTTATAAAAATCTGCTGCCCAGTTATTGCTTTGTGCTGCGCTGTTGTAGAGCACTTCACCTGAGTAAGCCTCGAGTAAAACATTCACGTTGCCTGGCCATTCACCATAAGCGTAAGGGTCTATGCCTTGTGCAAGCCACAGTGAGATTGTGCCGTCAGGTTCTATTGGGGGTGAGTAGGAAACAAAGGTTGCATCAGGAAGAATAGTTGCTGCGATTTTTTGCGCGTCTGCACTGCTGATAATGTCTTGACCTGGAGTGACACTAGACTTAAAGTCTTCGACATCAGGTGCAGGTTTGCTCAACGTCACTATGTGCCAGATGTGTTTAATCGCCCCTTGAAATGGTGTGTGAAAATTGAGTGCGGTCACAGCCCACATAAACAAAAAGGGAAGACTCGCAAAGCCTAAAAATTTATGCCAGTCATAGTGTTTGATGTAATCTGATTTGCCAAGGCGCAGCTTAAAAGTGTAGGCAAGTTTTTTTACGCCTGGCCACCAGATATAGGCACCTGTGAAAACCATCAGTAAGAATGCAAACGAAATAATTTTGAGCAGTAAATCACTGAGTGTAAGACCAACCCAATCTTTCACCCATTGGGATGTTGCCTCTGTGTAAGGAAATTCAATTTTGTCAGCGAGTAATGTGTAGTGCAGATGCGCGAGCCAACCCATCACCGTGTGTTCAGGTTGGTAAGAGCCGTTAATATTGCCTGTGCCTGGATCAACATAAACATTTTTGTGAATATCATCGGGTGACTCGAGGTAAAACAAATAGGCTTCGTTAGGTTTGGCAACGGCATCATTCACTTTGTAATCGGGAAAAGCGTTTTGAACAGTGATTATTGCCTCGTCTAAACTCACGGGTGTGGCACTCGGTGTGGTGTGGTAGAGGTGACGGTAGACGAGTTTATTGATGTCAAGCTCATAGAGCGCAGCGACACCTGAAGTTGTGACGATGACTAAAAACAAACCAATGATGAGTGCAGACCAGAGGTGAATTTTTTGCAGGATTGCCTTAGGTTTTACTCTAAATTTTGGAACGGACTTGGCAGATACGGTGGCCATAGCTCCCCCTTAGTACGGATAGCTAACAATTGCGAAGTTTAGGGTGAGTAAGTGGGCAGCAGCATTCGTGGCTAAAATGCCGCTGTCCAAAAACTTTCCTTTGTCCAAAAACTTTCCTTAAAGTAACCCCTGGCCAGGACTTAAGTTTAATTCCGACTTAAAGAATCAGAATTGAATGAAGTTATAGCAAAATTTATTCCCGCCTGTCAAGCTGGATATGCGAGAAATGCTGGCCAGGACGATAATCGGAACGATTCCGAGTTGAATAGTCGGGTATTGACAGAGAGCTTTGTTCTGCGTAAAGTGTGCACCAGTGGCTAATTCTGATTTTGATATATCGGAGCAAATCTTGTTTGGTAAGAGGTAGGAGAATCTAATGAAAAAACTGTGGGCTCTAAAAAAATTACAGGTTTTAAAAACACTATGGGTACTGGGCTTATCGTTATTTACCCTGACCGCACTTGCCAATGAAGCCGATTTGAGTGGGATTAAAAGCTATTTGTTAGGGCAAACCACTAATCTTAAAACGGCAACCGAAGACCTGCAAAGTTTATCTAACGAGTATTACGCACTTGCTGAAGCTGCTAATTTTGATTACGCCGGGCTGTGGGAAGGAAAGGGAAGTGAGGTTGCAACGTTGCTCGAGGATGCCCGAGTCGCCTGGATGAACGCAAGTCCACTCTATGAAGGGATGGAAGGCATTGTTGCTGGTACACCAAGTCTCGCACAGTTCGATGTTGATTTGGACGCGGGTTCATCGTCGGAAGAAGACCCTGAAAGCGCAGTTTCTTTTGATATTACCTTGCCAAATGATGACGTGTTGGGAAAACCGGGCAATTTGTTTGGCGTAACCGAAAGTACCTTGTGGGGAACCTTCGAGGCGTTTTCGAGTGGTGTTGAGGCAGATTTGAATGGCAACGGCGAAATGGAATTTGGCGAAAGTTTGCCAGATGCCAATGTACTAAAAGGCAGTGTAGACTTACTCGCGCAAATGGCCAGTGATTTAGAGGTTGCCGCTAATGCTTGGGAACCCACTGAGTCAGACGCATTTACCGCACTCGCCGTGATGGTGCCAACCATGAGTGAGTATTTTGGTTCGTGGCGTGACTCGAGGTTTGTTTCAGGTGAGACCTCAACCCAACGTGACTTTGTAGCCATTTCGCGTCTTGCGGATATTGGAGGGATTTTAGGCGGCTTGCAAATTGTTCACCAAAACTTGAGTCCAGTGATTCAGAGCATTGACCCTGACCAAGATATGCAGATTGCAGAGGGACTCGAGTCCCTGAAAAATTTTGTCAAAGACGTTTACGATGAAGAGCAAGCAGGGAAGACCTTTACAGCAGAGGAAGCAGATTTGCTTGG
>JBOFGY010000182.1:0-24970 GCA_051649365.1 Trueperaceae bacterium | reverse complement strand
GCACTCGAGCAACAAACACCTTTGGAAACCATCGTAGTTGCGGATGGTTGCACGGATGACACGCTAGAATTCTTACGAGCTTATAAACCCAACTACACCTTGCACATTTTGGAAACACCTGGCAAGGGTGCAGCCTTTGCAAGAAACACGGGAGCGAAAGAAGCCAAGGGTAAACGACTTCTTTTTTCAGATGATGATGTAATACCGAGAGAAGGGTGGCTCGAGGCACATCGAGGAGCTACAAATCCTAATACGGTTGTCGTGGGTAAACTTGTCTTGCCAAGTCATTTGAAAAACGGGGCAACGATGGCAGGTCCAAAAGCTTTTTGGTGGAATGCAACAGGTGCCAACACAAGTATGTCTAAAACCTTATTCTTCCACGCGGGTGCCTATGATGAAGCGTTTGCTGCTTACGGCGGTGAAGACCCCGACCTTGGTTGGCGACTTAAAAAAACAGGTGCAACGTTCGCGTTTGCAGAACAGGCACTAGCAGAACATTGGGACGAAACTTACGAGCAAACATTATTGCAAAAAGCAAAAGCTGCTGGCATAGCACATGTTAGAGTCTGGGAAAAATACAAATCAGGTGAGATTGCTTGGGCGTTGGGCATTCATCCTATACTACTGGGGGCAAAACGCTTCACACTGCCTCTCCTTAAACCCGTGCTTGGTAAGCGTGGGGCTTATGAAATTGCCTACATGCAAGGTGCTTTATCCGAACTGCAAAAACATGCTAAACGTGTACAAACGTGATAATTTAACACCATCATAGATAATAACTTAGCAAGGTGGTTTTAGCCCCTTGCCTTATTGCAAGAGGAGCCATCATGTCAGAAAATAAGGATGTTTCAGGCGTTTTGAACAGAATTTTTTTAGGAGAAACTTTAACCCGAAGCGAAGCAAATGAAGTCATGGGCTATCTCATGGACGGCGCGATGTCGCAAATTCAAGCAGCGGCCTTACTTTCCGCCTTGCGAACGAGAGGCGAAACCGTTGAAGAAATTACCGGCTTTGCTGAAGCCATGCGCTTACGTTCTGTGAAAGTGTCGTTTAATTACGATGGCGTGTTGCTTGATACATGCAGTACGGGTGGTACAGGGATTAACACCATCAACATTGGTACAACGTCTATGTTCGTCATTGCAGCAGCGGATGTAAAAATTGCCAAGCACGGCAACCGCGCCGTCACGCGACGCTCGAGTTCCGCTGATACCCTAGAAGCCTTGGGGATTAAGCTCGAGCAAACTTCTAAACAACTCAGTGCAGCTTTAGAAAATGTAGGCATTGCGTTTTTATTTGCACGTTCGCATCATCCTGCTATGAAGTTTGTAGCACCTATTCGTGCAGAGTTAAGAGCGAGAACAGTCTTTAACATCTTGGGGCCACTCACCAATCCCGCAGGTGCAAATAGGCAAGTGCTCGGTGTGTTTTCGCCAACATTTGTCAAACCACTCGCAGGCGTACTGAATGCACTCGGTACAGAACGTGCCTTAGTCGTTCATGGTGATGGTATGGATGACTTAACCGTGTCGGGTGAAACGTACATCACAGAAGTTGTAAACGGCAAGCTAAAAAGTTATACCCTGACACCTGAAGAGGTTGGACTGCAACGCTACAACCGTGCTGATGTACTCGGTGGTGATGGTAAAGAAAATGCTCAGACCTTGCGCGAGATTTTAGCGGGAAGGGTTCAAGGTGCAAAACGTGATGTCGTGTTACTCAATGCAGGTGCAGGGCTTTATGTTTCGGACAAAGCAGGCTCCATCAAAGAAGGTGTGGAGATTGCTCGAGACCTCATTGACAAAGGTGCAGCGTTGAGAAAGCTCGAGGAATATCTGGAGTTTAATCCGTCTTAGGAACTTATTGCCAAACAAAAACTAAAGGAAGCCTTCACTTGATGCCGTCATTGCGTGTATGAAATACGGGTAGGAGCGTTCTGATGGTGAAATGACCACAAATGACGTAGACTATAAACTTTGTCGTAAACGAGTGGGTATGCAGTCAAACAAATTTACGAAGCAATCTCCAAGCTACCAGCAAAGTCAGCTAAAAAGATTGCTTCGTGGCTGTAACCGTGCTTAGCTTATAAAGTAGCAAGCACCGTCTGAACTGAGGCTTGCAATGACGAATGAAAATGCCAACGGCGCATCGTGCGCCGTTGGCACTAAAATCTGGGATGACTCGTGTCTACCTTAGTTCTTTACGAAGCCAACAAAAAACAGTCTTATTTATTATTTACATAGTTCGCAAGCAATCTTACATAAGCAGCTTGGTAATAAATACCCCCTTCGGTGATCTCCCACGAAAAGCCGGCACCGCTGTTCCAGTCTTTGTAGGCTTTTTGGGCAGGTTCACCCGCAGGTGGCGACACGGTTCCAGTGTAGCCTGCGTTGGGGCCACCAGGCATATAGCCTGGTGCTGGGCCACGTTCGCTGGTTTTGGCATTATCCCAAGGGCTGCCGTCTGTAAACCAGGTGTGATAAAACTCGTTCACACTATTTTCTGCACCATCCTCATACATATTGCTGAGATACACCAAGTTCAGTGGATTGACACCGTGAATATAGTGCAACATGCCTGCTGCTCTGGCTTCGTATTGGGCTAGATTCTCTGTATCTAAGTTGTAGTGAACAAAGTCTAGGTTTGTGTTGGCCGCGTTCGCACGGATGTAATTACTACCCCAGTGATACGAATCGGGGAGTAAGAAGGCGCGGTATAAATCATCGCCATCATTAAATCCATAAACGCCCTCGAGTACACCTGTAACTTTACCCTCTAAAATCGCTTCTTTTAACTCAGGGTCAGCGTTCTCGAGCGTGGTGTAGTAAAGCAATGCGTCACCCTGTTCAGGGTCGTACATGCTCCAGCGCGAACCATCCTTGTCACCAAACGCCCTCGTGAAGGTGTAGTTATCTTTCATCGCTCTGTGATAGCGTTCTTCACCTGTTAGCGCGAAGAGATAGACAGCAGCCGTTGAATTCATCGCCTTTTGATGATCCAAACTACGGTCAGCATCACCCGCTTTAATTTCGCCCAAATCACAATCATTGCGTTTAGGATTAGCTTCGTACCAGTCGTAAGCACGAATGGCGCGTTCTTGCAAATCTGCTGCGTCTTCTTGGAGATCGGGAAATTCTCCGTAGACCAAGGCAGCATGGGCAAACATGCCTGCGGCGGCAATGGTTGCACTCGAGCATACTGGCCCATAAAAGCGTGGGTCTTTGTCGGTGCTAGGCGGTGAAGCTGAATTGTGATCGGTATCACCCATTTTAATAATCACGCCACCGTTTTCAACTTGCATTTTCTTTAACCAATCTGTCTCGAACTTTACTTCGTCAATCACATCAGGAATACCGTTGCCCGATTCTGGAAGATTAAAGTCATCACCAAAGGCTTCAGGATTTTCTTTATAGGAAGTGAGGAGGACGTGAACAGGAGCCTCTGCAAACGTCACATATTTGTTCACATCACCCGCATCAAACCAACCCCCAGACAAATCTTTAGCAAGACTCGCGTTTTCTAGGTCTGCAATCGAGCGAGCTTCTGTGTCTTGACCTGGGCCGACATAGCTCTCGCCGTCTACCCAGCGTGGGTCAGCATAGGGTTCTTCTTTAGCAATGTTCGCGCGGTTGTAATAAAACATCCGCAAGGCTGCGTAGAGAACTTTGTTGTAGACATCATCGCCAATATCAAAGGCATACGAGCGTGTATCGGTTGCAGGGTCAACAATATAATAACTACCAGGCTCGGTCACCGAACTAAAATCGAACCACCAGCCTTTGTCACCGGATGTTTCTTGCACTTCGCCATTATTCCAAACACTGATTTCACCCGAGAACACGACACTGTCATCGGTTGAACTACGTACCTCGAGCGTTTCACTCGGTTCAAAGCTGTCATCCGCATTAAAGCCCACTTGTGGGTCTACCAACACGGCTACTTTTGTCGCATCGGGCAGATAACCAAACTGGTCTACCATAATGTAGGGTTTAGGTTCTTCAACAATATCGGTGGCAACTTCTTGGAGGCTAAAGTTATCAAAACACAAGGTTGCAGGCGTAGCAATACCCCCTAAGAAAAGCTCGAGTTGTGCATCCGGGTCAGACGCTAATATCTCGACATCAAAGCTATAGTTCGTTTTTTCTGTAGCGAGTTCTGGTGTTTGATAAAAATATTCTGCAAAGGGCTCGACCTTTTGACCGAGTTTCACACCCACAGTTGCAGCAGGATCGGCGTAAGCATCAAAACTTAATTTATATTTTTTACCTTCAGCTAAATTCAGTCCAGCTTGTCTTAGGGCTACGTCCCAAGGATTTTCACCGCTCGTCGTCACAACGGCACAATATTCACCGTTGGCAACACTGCCTTCTGTATCAAAGGCACCTGCACCAAGTTGCCACTCGGCGGTGTCTTCAGCAAAATCTGCATTCTTAAGAAGATTCGCACCTACTGCAATTTCACCTTCAGCAAGCGTGAGGTTGTCAAAACATACCTCGACACTTTCCTCGCTCGCACCACCCATAAACAGGGTCATCTTGACCGCTTCAGCCTTTGGTGTCGTGATGGGAAAGGAGTAGCTAAACGTTTGTGCTTCAGGTGTGAGGGTGAGGTCGTCTGCCCAAAACTCTTGAAAGGGTGAGGCAGCTTGTCCTATTTTGACCTTGACAGGACGCTCGAGGCTCGAGGACGCTTCAAAAGAAACTTGATAGGTTTCTCCTTCCACGAGACCAAAACCCCCACGCTGAAGTTGCACACCAAAAATATCTCGGCCACCATTCGCTATCGTCACGCAGTTTTTACCATCGTTCAGTTGACTTTCTGCTTCAGCGTCGCCTGTAAGCACGAGTTCCCATTCATTACTATCTGCTTCAAAGTCGCTCGAGATTAAGGGGCCAGCATCTTCTTGAGCTACCACGAGCAAGGTAATAAGGAACATCAATAAAACAATTCTTCTCAACATTCTTTCCTTTCTAAAACAACTCGCTTGAAACACAAAGCAGAAGGCAACGTAACGCTCTAGGCTTTGTGCCTTCTGCTCTATGCTTCACTCTTTCTACTTACTCCTACATTGATACATTGGCCATCTTTACTCAGCGAGTGTCAGTGTCGCGTAGGTTTCGGGTTTGCCCCACTCCCAGCCAGAGGGCCAGTAGAGTTGACCTTCACGGGCTTCCTCTTCAGCTAAGCCAGGAGTATCTGTGTCATCGCCACCAAGTGCGAAAGGCAAACTTGCACCAGCTGCGATGTCGCTTCCTGCGGCTTCACTTACAACTGCTAATGGGATGGCGACCTCGAGTGCGTAACCCGTGTCCGTATACTCGAAGGCAACTTGGGTAGCAGATAAGTCACCTTGTACGCCACCAAAACTAAATTGATGCAGCACGGCTTGACCCTCAGACATTGCAACAGCATATTGATTGTTATTGAGCCAAAACTCGAGTGCATCTGTTTGATACAGTTGGTCGCCACCACGCTCGAACACGGTTGCATCGTCGAGCACATTAGCACCAAGGTACATGTTCTCGTCGTCGTAGCTTACATAGACTTGTGCGCTGTAATCATTTTCGTCGGTAATGTCGGGTTGATCTTTCGATATCATGGAGAGATCGAGACTTACGGTTGGTTCACCTGTCCAATCCGCTAAATCACCATCTACAGTGATGGTGGCGTTGGTTGCACTGACGCTTTCTTGAGCGAACGAAAAACTTACTAAGAGCATTAAAACCATAAAAAGAACTTTCAACATTATTCTTCTCCTCGAGAATCTCGAGAACCACAAGGGTTCTCAACACAACAAACGAAACATGTTTATAACTTTTAACTTAACTTGTGACTTTGGCACAGCTTGAACAGTCAAACCTTGAACAGTCACAAAGCAGCTGTAGGCACCTTCTAGCCAACCTCCTTTATACGATTGATTGTGCTTAACTATACACTATGAAAAGGTCATGGCAAACAACGACAACATTCATAAAAACCCAAGCTATTCCTGGATATTTACAACGTCACAAAATCACAAAAGAGGTAAACAATTTTTGGAAATGTTTACTTGAGAAAGAGCGTGAAAGCACAAAGTAGAAGGCTCAAAACTTTTTTGTTTTAAGCCTTCTACCTTCCTTCTTCTGCCCTCCAACTAACTCTTCACTGCACCCGCAAATGCTTCAGTAAAGCGTTCTTGAAGCGCAACATAAATAAAAATAATTGGTAATATACTGATGGTCGCTCCTGCACAAAGCAACGTCCAATCTGTACTCGTCTGTCCTATAAAAGCGTACATACCCACTGCTAAGGTTCTAAGTTCTGGTCTAGCTAAGGTGAAAACCAATGAGGTAAAAAAATCATTCCAAGTATTCATAAAGGTGAAAAGTGCAACTGTAGCAATCATCGGTGAGGACATCGGCAAAATCACATTGCGAAAACGCTGGTGGATACTAGCTCCGTCAATGACAGCAGCTTCTTCAATTTCTTTGGGCATGGTTTGCATGTAGCCGTAAAACAATAGCGTGTTAAACACCATGCCACTTGCAACCAACACCAAGATAACAGCTCCCAAGCTGTTTAACATACCAAGACGTTGCACTATATTAAAGGTAGGTATAATGGTGTAACCACTCGGCAGGAAAAGAGTCATAACAATAAACCCTAAAATGACAGCACTAAACGGTACACGTAGGCGTGTAAGTGCGTAGGCAGCCATAGCAGTAAACAATACGACTAACCCTGTCACACCAACAGATACAATCACAGTATTTAAGAAGTAACGACCAAAATTAGCTTTGACCCAAGCATCTACGAAGTTTTTCCATTGCCATTCACCTGCAGGGAAAGGCTGAATGCCCAAGTTAAAAAACTCTTGGGACGTTTTGAAGGCTGTGCCTAACATCCAGATAAAAGGAAAAATATAAATAAAACCAATACCGAGAAGAATAATATGAAGTATCCACTGACCTGGACCGCCAAGTAAACTCTCGAAGCGGAAGGTTCTTCGTGCTTTGGGTTCTGCTATCATGACCGCCCCCTTACAAATAGACGATTAGCTAGAAGTTGAAGAAGTGTCACTCCGAGGACGATAATACTCATCAGCACGGCTGCTGCTGAAGCGTAACCAACATTCCGTGTCACCGCTGCACCTGTACTACCCGTAGCAGAACCAAAGGCGTAGGAATAAATGTACCCAGATACGACCTCTGAGGCAAAGGACGGCCCACCCCCCGTCAGCACAAAGGATTGCTCGAACACTTTAAGACTGCCTAAAATTGCAAAGAACAAGATAATGATAGACACTGAGCGAATTCCTGGCAAGGTGATGTGCCGCACACGCTGTAACCAATTAGCACCATCTACAGCAGCAGCGTCATAAAGTTCACGCGAGACGGTTTGCAGGGCGGCCAAAAAGTAAACCAAGTTAATGCCAAAGGAATACCAAATACCAAAGGCTGTTACGGTATATATAGCTGTGCGGTAGTCACCAATAGGATTAATCGGTTTATCCAAAAGCCAAGGTACAAACAAACTTGTTATTGCTGTACCACCTGACTGATACATAAGGCGCATGACAATGCCAACAATCGCAATGCTCGTAACTACTGGCATAAAGTAAATCGTCTTATAAAAGGTTCGCAGACGCATCCTTGGGCCGTCTAAAATTACAGCGAGGAGTAGTGCCAGTGTAAGTTGAACGGGTACAAGAATCACGCTGTAGAGAACAGTGTTTCTGAAGGCATCCCAAAAGCGGTCATCATTCATAATCGTGACAAAATGGCGAAAACCAACAAACTGCGTTGCTTCACCAAATCCCTTATAGTTATACAAACTAATCCGAAATGAATCTAATACGGGATAGATTGTAAAAACAACCATGAGAACAAACATGGGCAAAACGTACATGAACCCCCAAAAGCGGCTGCTGCCCATGATTTTATCCATGCGTGTAGGTGCATGGTCTCTGGAGAAAGCCCTGGGTACAAGTCCTAAAAGTGTCAGCGCAACACTGACTCCTAAAAACACCCAGAAACCCGTGTGGATATTCTCGAGGGCTTTCTTACCCAGATTGCCTTTGTTAATAAAATAATTAAAAAAATAGAAGAGCCCTAGAAGACCTGCAGAAAAATAGAAAACTTTCCAGTGCTTAGAGTCTTTGACGGAAATAAGTGAAGCAAGAGGTGCGACAAGAGCAATAAGCCCAACAAGAAAGGGTAAAAAGATAAGGGTATAATCTAAACGTTTTTCATCAAACTGACCAAGCAAAATTTGGGAGGCATTGTAAATGCCATTTCTACCCTCGAGCCAAGGAAGAGCGAACAACGCTGCGCTTGCGGCAACACCGACCAAAAGTGCCACGAAATCCCAAATGCGTCCAAGGGAAACGTTCACTTGATTGCTGGGGGCGTAGCTTGCTTGTTTCATAACGATCCTTTCTCAAGAGATTGTTTGTCGTTCGTAGAGTTTACGAACGACAAACACTGAAATCTACTTAGTTTTGATAACTTTCCATTGGATTCCAGTCAGGGTAGACGAAATCCTCTTTCGTCACGGTTAAGCCTGCAGCCGCAGCGTCAGAAATAGCAGTCTCGAGAGCGGCTGTTTTGCGTGCATCGAGGTCAGCGAGTGCTTCGTCAATATCGGTAATTTGACCTGAGACAACACCGACAACAATGTCACCAAACGATGCACCTTGCAAGGTAATTTGCAACTGGGCAATTTCAGGATTGCGCAGAGGTGGTTCTGGATAAACACGTGTGAGGTCGCCAGAGCTAAAGATATATTTGAATGCATCATTCGTTGCATAAGCGTCGTAGGGTTCAGGGGTCATGAGGTTAAGACCTTGACCATTCTCAGCCCAAAGTCTACCCGCTTCCTCCGAGTGTAAGAACTTGAAGAAAGCCCATGCAGCATCAGCATTTTCAGTTTCAGCGTTCATAACAAATTGACGACCACCAACTGCACCACCAAAGTAGCTTTGGGGCTCTTCAGAGGGGAAGGGCACGTGGGTGGCCGTATAGTCTTTAAAGTTAGGGAATTTTTCAGCCCAACCTGGAATAACCCACTCACCCGCATAGAGATGAGCAAAGCCGCCCTCAGCAAATTTGGCACGTGCACCCTCATCATCATAGGCAGCGGCGATGGTACCTTCATCAAGCAGACCTTCGTCGCGCATGACCACAATGTCACTGAGAACTTGTTTGTAGCAAGGATCTGTGGAGTAAACGTACTCACCCGTGCGCCAATCGAAACCGCCTAAGAAACCATCCGCAGGAATACCACCGTAGTTACAGATTCGAGAAGCCCAATCTGCAGCCCAAGATTGCGTCATTGAGAAACCCCAACCGGCTTTACCTGTTGTTTCTTTAACAACACGGGAGTTCTCAATAAACTCTGCCCAGGTTACAGGCAACTTCAGATTCCCTGCATCATCTACGAGCCCTGCCTCTTTGTAAACAGCCGTATTTATATAGAGTTGTAACCAGGGTTTATCGGGGCCACTAAATGGAGCCGAATAGAGTGCACCATCAATGATGTTTTGTCCTTCAACAAAATTGTTTGCCGGATTGGGGTAGGTAGCTTTGAAGTCTTCCACATCTGCAAATTCATTAAGATCGTAAAATGCACCTTCGTTGACATAGGTTGCCCAACGGTCTTCTGGAATAGCGTAGATGTCAGGGGCGTTACCACTTTGCACCGCAGCGTCGAGCGTTTGACCATAGTTAGTTGTAGCTGTGGTTGTTTTGACGATATCAATGTCGGGATTTTGTGCTTCAAATGCTTCGATGATCGCGTCAATAGCCACACCCTGCGTCACCCACCAATCCCAATACGTCACCTCTGTTTGCGCTGAGGCAAACGCGAATAAAAACACACTAACGATAAAACCTTTCAACATAAAACCTCCATAGAATTTAGGTGCTACTTTTGCTCTTGCTCCTATACCTACCACCTTCATGCACAACCAAACGGTTGAATCATGACTAAAGAAAAATAAACCTGTTAAGTTTTCGTCATTATATCGCCTCTTTTCGCTGCAGCTTTTTTAACGAGGTTCTTCGTCGCAGAATTTTTTGTGACCGATGTTTTTAGTACAGATGTTTTTACCACCGAAGCAACAGGTCGCCGCATCGCCACCGATTGTCTCGAGACCAAGTGCGTGGCCACCGTGCAGGTTGTTTGGGGTTGATTCGGATTCCTTGCACGTTCGATTAGCATCCGTACACCTAAACGACCCATCCACGTTTTATGAACGTGCAACGTAGTAAGGGGTGGATACAAATCTGCCGCGTAATCCACGTTGTCAAAACCGACCACAGAAACATCACCAGGAACACGTTTACCCACTTCACGCAAGACTTGAAGAACACCTGCCGCAACTTCATCGTTACAGGCGAAAATCGCCGTAACCTCGGGTGAACGCTCGAGTAAAGTTATGGTTGCGCTGTACCCTGTAGTTTTTAACAAGTCTGAATCTTCTACATACGTTTTTAGACCGTGTTTCTGCATTATCTCGAGGTAACCCTGGCGACGCTCGGCAACACTCGGTGGTGATTTTTCGTGCGAGCCAACAATGCCAATACAGCGGTGACCTTGCTGAAGTAAATGTTCCACGGCTAGGTGTGCACCTTGGCGATTATCGGTTACAACGCTGTCATAGGGTAAGTTCGGTGCGTAGCTGTCAATGAGGACAATAGGAATCTCGAGGTCTTGGTAGATTTTGTCAATGGTATCGTCGAGAAATGTACCAATAAACAAAAGCGCGTCAGGGTGTTGTTCTTTTAACATCGCCGGCAAGGCCACAGGACGATTCGAACGGTCTACCTCGAGGGCAGACACCATAAGGTGCAACCCGTATTCGCGGCAAGCCTGCTCGACTCCAGCTTGCACCTGTGCATGAAATGGGTTCACAGTTGCTCCCAAATTTTCATCGTGCTTCGTGAGCATCCCTACGACAGAAATATCTTGAACCGAAAGTGTTTTGAGAGGGTCTTTAAGATAGCCAAGCGAGAGAGCTGCTTCGATGACCCTCGAGCGCGTGTCATCGGAGACATTAGAGCGTTGGTTTAGAGCTTGCGAGGCTGTACCAAGCGACACAGCCGCTAAGCGGGCTACGTCTTTTAAGCGTACAGAGTCTTTTTTGGACTTTGGCATCTCTCTTACCCTTTCTCGCGCAAGCTCTTCCCAAAAAGCACTCGCTCAAAACCTTTATCTCACCTGAAACGCACCTTGCAACATTTGACAAGAGGCTATGCAAGAAATGAAAGTTTACAAAAACTTTTTTGTTAGTTTCAATCATTGCGTGAAACGTCCGGTTTTGTCAAGAGAGCAGTACTTCATGAAATTGAGAACTAACGCTAGAAGTACTCGAGCTTATGGGAGTATCAAAAACGAAGCGTTAAAACAACAACTAAACATTTAAAGCTAAACAAAATGGAGCTGCGAGGAGTAAAGGAAATTAGGAGAGGAGAATCACTACCCCTTATCTCTACCTTTCATCTTTGATTATGAGATTCTATAGACTTCTACCCTACTCCGCTTGCCACTGGACACGCTCGATACTTCTGGCTTTGCCCTGTACGATGTCCATTTTTACAGCACAGAGCGTGCCTGGTTTTTCGGCGGGTTTATAGCGAGCGGGAAGTTTTGCTACAAAGCGGCGGTGAACTTCCTCGTAATTCATACCAATGGAAGAATCCTGTGCACCGGTCATACCTACATCGGTAATGTAAGCAGTGCCTTGTTTGACAGTTTCGTCGGCGGTCTGCACGTGGGTGTGCGTTCCAATCACTGCGCTCACACGGCCCGTGACGTGGTAAAACATAACCTTCTTTTCGCTCGTCGCCTCGGCGTGAAAATCGAGGACAATGGCTTCGTCTTTCGGCAAGGTCTCGAGCACGCCGTCTACCGCCCGAAATGGGCAATCCAACGCGTCCATAAAAATGCGCCCCATCGCTTGGAGCACGTGAACACGCTCACCCGTGCGGGCCTCAAAACTCGCAAAGCCCAAGCCTGGCGTACCTGGTGGATAATTCAGCGGACGAATAAGTTTGGGGGTTTCCTCGAGCAGTTGAACCACTTCTTGCTGGTCCCAAGTGTGGTTCCCAAGCGTCACGGCATCTACTCCTAAATCGAGGAGGTGCTCGAAGTGCTTGCGCGTAATCCCAAACCCACCCGCCGTATTTTCACCGTTCGCAATAATGAAATCGTAATCGTCACGATGGTTTTTAAGGTACTGACTTGCCACCGTGAGGCCAGCCTTGGCAAAGATGTCACCGATCAAGAGAAGTTTCACGAAGAATAAGATAACAGGAATGAGGGATGAAGAATGAGAGATGAGTGGGTAGGTTTGCCCATCCCTCTTCCCTCATTCCTCATTTCTTGCTTTCATCGTGCCACGCCCGCCACACCTTTTCATCCCAGCCCACACCCAGCGTGTTGCCACTACGCAGTAGCGGTTGAATCATGAGCTTGGGGTCTTCGAGGAGTTTTTCAATCATCCCTTCATCAGGAACAGCCATGTGCTCGAGCCCTGCATCTTTATAGGCTCTACTATTTGTATCTACTAAGGCTTTTACACCAAACTTCTGCACAAAACGCCCTATTTCGCCGTGCGCCATATAGACTTCTTGCAAGTCTACAAACTGCGGTTTCACACCACGCTCCTTAAAAAAGCGTAGGGCCTTTTTGGTGTCTTGAGATTTGTTGGTTCCAAAAACCTGCACGTTCATAGGTTCATTTAACCACGAAGAACACAAAGAAAATTTACATTTCCCAACGTTATGTTTTTGTAGGGTAGATGGCATCTGCCCCTGGCAGGACACGAACAGATAAGCTGAGTTTTCCTAGTTAACTTTCTCTCAGCCTAAGACCCAGTAGACTATAGCCATGTTTAGCCGCTCGAGCCTCATGCTTTTATGTCTCTTTATACTTTCTACTGTTTCTGCCCACGCTTTCTTCGTCACAGGAAACCTCAGCACTACACCTATGCCTGCTCCCATCAACGAAGCGTTTACGCTGCAAATTCAAATGACCGACCCGAGCGGCGCACCTGTAGAAGATGCTATTGTCGCGGCAGAGTTTAGTAAAGGAAACCACAAATCTCGCTTTGACTTTTCTCCTAGCAACATACCCGGTCTATATTCTGCAAATGTTACCTTGCCTGAAGAAGGCACCTATTCTGTTTTGCTTCGTGATACGACCTATAGGGCAGAAGAAGCCAAAGCCACCATCGAATTTACACTTGGTGAAGGACAACCTGACACCACAGCGTTTATCTTTCCACCCACCCGCACGAGTTCAAGCAATCTGTCTACTTGGCTTATTTGGGTAATTGGGATTCCCGTTTTGGCTGGAATTATTGTGACAGTACTCGTTCTTATGAACACCAAAGAAAAAACCACCGAGGAAAGCGAAACAAAACAAGTTTAATTATCGCATGGTTTTGCTGTACTCGAGCCCCTCACAAAATGTTTTAAGCCCGAGTGATTCGTAGAGTCTCGAGGCTGCTTTGTTACCCACCTTATTTCCTACCAGTGCTGTCTCCATCCCAGCGTCAATCATGCGCTTCATGCCTTCAGTCATTAACGCTTTGGTCAAACCACGCTGACGAAAATCTTTGTGACAACCCACAGGTTCAAACAGTCCTGATTTACTTATGGGGTCGAGCCAGTAAACAAGAAACGCCGCAAAACGCCCGTCAGGTGCGACGACAACGAGTTCATTTTCTATCTTAAAACTCGGAGAGCGCAGTACCTCGAGATAACTTTCTGCTGTCCAGCTCGAGTTAAAGCTACTACTATGAACTTCAGCAATTAAGGCGGCTTCGTGTTCACCCGCAACGCTGCGAATGGTAAACCCTTCAGGTAGTACAACAGACGCAATAGGTTCAGCTAACGACCTGCGGCGCATCTCACTGTCTCTTTTTGAGAGTTGATAGCCTAATGCTGTTAAACATTGAACGCGTTTCGTATCGCACTCAGCTACATTCACTGTAATAGCTGTTTCTTTAGAGCCTTCCGCTTGCACTCGCTGCCACATTTCTGTCTCGCAGTATTGCAACAGAGCCCGTTCTAAATCCCCACCGCGATGCCCTTGGTGAACTATTAGTGTGTAACCAGGCGACTTCACAGGTAACAATTCAGCAAAAGCAAGAATCTTGTTATCTTCTTCATAAAGCCAGTAATATTTCTCTAAATCCTTGCCACGTTTTTCGCTACTCATCCAGTGAGAGATGTCGCCTGGGTGAAAGTTACAAAAGTTTGAATCACGTAGACATTCACCAAGAAAGGTAAGCATCCTAGGTAAATCATTTGGTTGGTACGGACGTAAATTCATTGCATTTCCTTCTCTTTCACAAGTCACTGATGTTTACCGTTGTGCGTGGGTGGGCTACATATCGTCCCACTCATTTTGACGAGAATCAAAATCTTTTCACTTACGGAGAAACGCAAGACGTTCTCAACGCTCTGTATTCAGTTTTCCATCTTCGGGCATAACAAGGGGTTGCAACCCCTTGTTACCCGCAGCGAGTGCCATCGTTGAAAACGTCTTACTTAGCATGAGCCTCCGATTCACCTTTCCACAAGTGTCGCATTTCTTCTGAGGTTTGCAGTAATACGTCTAAACTGCCTTCGGCTTCTACTTCACCATCTTTAAGAACGAGGATGTGGTCGGCACGCTCGAGAGCTGCCCTTCGATGTGAAACGACGAGACAGGTTTTACTCCCCACAGAAAAAATTCCGTCCCAAAGTTGGTGTTCGGTTTCTACGTCGAGTGCGCTTGATAAATCATCAAAGACAAGCAGGTCAGCGTCGCGCATGAACATTCTGGCGGCAGAGCTGCGCTGCACTTGTCCGCCAGAAAGTTTGACACCGCGTGTACCGACAAGGGTGTCTAAGCCGCACTCGAGTTGCTTCATGTCGGGTTCCATCACCGCGAGTTTGACGGCTTGTTCCAGCTTTCTATCATCACTTCCCATCACTACATTTTCACGGAGCGTATCACTAAATAATCTTGGTACTTGTGATGTGTACGCGCTTCTTGGTGGTACGAAGAATGACGCAGCGTCCTCGACCTTTTCACCGTTCCAATAAATCTCGCCTGAAGTTTTTGGCAAGAGCCCGAGCATCACGCGAACAAAAATACTTTTTCCCGAACCAATGCGGCCCGTAACCACGGTAAACGAACCGCGCTCTACCGTTAGGCTTAGGTTTTCAAAGGCTGCTTCACCGTCTGGGTGAGTATAGCTGAGGTTTTTAACCTCGAGTTTCTCCAGAGGTTTTGCTTCTGGGCGATGTTCATCAAAGCTTGGCAAGTCACCTTGTAAATTCAAATTGACATTTTCAACAGGCGTTGTTTGCGGTGCGTCCACGAGAAGTTTTCCAATTCTTTCAAAGGAAACACCCGCACGTTTATGTTGTACAAACAGCGCACCAAAAAACGCCATCACGCTTGTCAAGCGTGGCAAGTAAGCAACAAACAGTGCAAAGTCACCTACCGTAAAGGTGCCACTTCTAAATTTTGCAGCCGCAAGCAGGAGCACCAAACCAATAGCAATGCTCACCATGTTTTCTGTGAGTGAATTAAGAAGCTGGCTGAGAAAACTATCTTTCAGTGCAGCTTTGCGACGTGTGGCGTTGAGCTTTTGGAATTGTCCTAGCACTGCCGTTTCGCGTCCGGCAATCTTTACGGCTTGCACGGCGTTGTACATTTCGCCGATAAAATCTGTGACGCGCCCTGTGGCCTCACGCATACTACGCCGCGCTTTACGAATTTGCGGACGCATCGCTTGCGTGATGCCAAGTGAAATCGCCATCGGTACACACACCACAAAGGTTAAAAGTGGGTCAACTTGCGACATAATCACAAGGGTGACAATCGCGTAGAGTCCAAAACCCCAACTATCGCAGATATGCTCTAAGTAAGCTGCAATATCATCTACATCATCACGGAATCTCGAGATTGCTTCACTGGGTGAATCACCCAGTCGCCGCGAACCTTTGGCACGCAGCAGATAGTTCAACATATTACGGCGAAAAACCAGAAGGGTTTCTAAGTAATACTTCGCCCAGTACCACACACCTATTGCTAAAATGCCCATGCGCGTCGTGTCGAGTAAGGCAAGTAAAATCAAAAACGTCCAGGCACTGCTCACTGCTACAGCTTCACCTGAAAGCGCGTCAAACAATCCTTTAATAAACACACCAATAAGCACAGGTAAAACGTGAATCACGGCCCATAAGAAAAAGTTTAGTAATGCCAATCCCGTGCGGTAGCGCATGAAGTAGAGCATCATACCAATCGTGGAGCGGGGTTTTTGCGGAATTGCGTTTGCAGTCATAAGTATCCTTTACGTTTCATTCTCACTCGTCATTGCGAGCCTCAGTTTGTATCGCTTCTCATGTCATCTAAGTTCGTCGTTTATGAATCCGCGAAGCAATCTCCCTGCTCTGAGTTATTGGTCAAGTGGTTTCTATGAACACTTGTGAAAATCTCTTTTTAGTCGACTTGGTGAAGTGAGATTGCTTCGTCGCTCGTACACTTCAAAGTTTAACTCAATCTAAGTAAGATGCGATTTGGTGACTTTACGCTCCTCGCTATGACGAAAAAAGGTGCGAACTAAGTTCATGCCAACTCCTCAATGTCTTCATCCAAACTACGTCCTGCTCGCAGCAACTGATAAAAACGTGAATGCGTGTTGCTCTCGAGTTTTTCTCTGCGGTCATGCTCGAGAATCCTGCCATTATCTAAAATCATAATTTCATCTGCCCGTTGCACGGTGTCTAAACGGTGGGCAATGATAATTGCCGTGCGTCCTCTAAGCAGTTTGTTAAGTGCTAGTTCCAAACGTTTTTCCGTGGCAGGGTCAAGGCGGGAGGAGGGTTCGTCGAGAATAATCAAACCGGGGTCTTTTAAGAACACTCTTGCAAAGGCTAAAAGCTGCGCTTCACCTGCCGAGAGGTTGCCGCCTGCGGCACTGATGTTCGTGTCTAAACCTTCAGGTAAGGACTCGAGCCAATCCATAAGTCCTAGCTCTGTCAGCACATTTTTGATTCTTTCATCCGAAATGCCTGTATCGAAAAACGTGAGGTTATCTCGCACACTTGCTTGAAAAAGCTGCACTTCCTGTGTCACCATGCCGATGTGTGAATGCAAATCTTTAAGGTCAGCTTCGCGCACGTCTACACCGTTTAAGCGCACACTACCTGATGTCACATCGTAGAAACGAAACAGCAACCGTGTGAGCGTTGTTTTACCACTTCCCGTTCTTCCCAGTAGACCGAGGACTGTTCCTGGTTTGAGAATAAACGAAACATCTTTTAGCGTCGGTTTATCATCATAGGAAAAGTTTACGCGGTCAAAACGGATCGCTGTTGCGCCCGTCGGCAAAGCCAAATTTTTACCTTGGGGCAACTCACTTTTCATACTAAAGAGTTCGTTGATGCGCCCGATGCTCGCAGCAGCTTTTTGCAGTGTTTGCATTTGCTGTGTGATTTGCTCGATGGGGCCTTGCAGCATGAACATGTATTGCAAAACGAGATACCCTGTACCCACCGTAATGCTGCCACGTGTCACTAAAAAAATTGCTGCTGCAATCGTTACCGTCATACCGAGAATAAACATGCCATACCCTGTCATCCAGATGGTCGAGCGCAACATCCAGGCTTTGCGCGAATTGTTGTAAAAGTCTCGCATGGTGTCATTAAAACGGTACATCGCATGGGCTCCGCCACCATTGGCGCGAATATCCTCGAGCCCTGCCAAACGCTCTTCAATAAATCCAAAAATTTTGGCATTTGCTTCACGCTCGAGCCGTGTGGCTGGCACCGCACGTTCGCGGGTGTAATACAACACGGCAAACTCGAGCACAACAAAAGTTGTCATGGCAAGACCCACCCAAATGTTTTCAACCCACAACACCACAAGAATCCCTAATAGTAAAAGTAAGCCACCAAACACCCGCACCGAAAACTGCGAGAAAAAATCTGAGAGTGCGGTTACGTCACCGTCAATGCGCTCAATCATCTCCCCTGCTGTGCGGCTGTTATGAAATTTCATATCTAGGTTCATGGTGTGCTCTGCTAAATCCTGACGTACAAGATTCGTCGCACTCCAACCTACATCTGCCCCCAAATAGTTAGCAAAAGCTCCGAGTATTTGAATGGCCACTGCTGCCATAAGGTAAAACACCGCCGCATTCATGAGGGAGCGCAATGCCCCACCCTCTTGCGCCGTATCAATAAAAAAGCGTAGGATTTGCGGTTCAAGGAGTTGTAATCCAATGCTAGCCAGCAGTAACGCTGCCATGAGTGCAGCCTTGCGCCATTGTGGTTTTAGATATTTACCTAACACTGCCCTGTACTGCTTGGCCGAAAGCGGTATAACTTTTTCCCACTGCGTTTTACTATCTTTGTTTACACTGTCTTCGCTCACGCTGTTGCCCCCTTCTACCTATATCAAGCTTAGATTTTTGTTGTAAAAAGTTCGCTGTACTCAGTGCCTACGTGCCAAATGCCTACGAAGAAAACACGACAAAAAAACTGTAGGCATTTTTGGAGTGCCTACAGTCGCAAAGTTTAAGTTATCAACTAGCTACAAGCAGGCCCAATCCTTCCCAAAACCGCCAAGTGACGCATGGGTCATGAGAAATGCATCTGCGCCTGGCACGGGGTGTAACAGTACTGGGTGCAACATGGCAATACGAATGCAAATGTGGCTCATTTGGATGCATTGGCTGGTTTGAATACGCAGTCTTTCCATGTGCGCCTGCTCTTTCTTTTAAAATTCACCAAAGGTGACTACCCATACTTTAGAGGGTAACGAAAGGTATTGTCAAGTCTGACTCTTGTACTTTTACCCTCAAGCTACCTCCGCATCTCAAATTTTATTACTAAAGAGTCTTAGCACGCTTAGCAAAAAAATTTTGCAGCTTATTTCCTCTCTAGAATTGCTCGACGCTCCCCTGCTTCATCAAAATAGTATGCTAGTTTGCCCGTCAAACAAGAGATAAGCGTACCCCAACCTTCTGCTTCAGTTTTACGAAGTGCTAGTTCAAGTGGCAACATTTGACTATCTATCGTGCTACTACATGAAAGAACATAAACCTCTTTAGTACCACCTTTTTGCAAAAGCAGTGTCGCAAGTTCTGCATTGCGTGCGGAAGACCCTCGAGGGTCCCGCGCTAACCAAGTAATGTATGCTGGGTCTAAATCTTTACAGTGATTAAGACGGTTTGTACCCTCAGAGCGTCGTTTTGGCTGACTTAGCAAAAATCTATATCTTGGCTGTATCGCTTTAAGAAAAAACGTTAGTAGCCCTTCTTCGTGCGCGTTCATTGCTAAGTGTTAAGTAAGGTCTGACCACTCGAGTTCTGCATCCAATTCTAAATCTTTATTGACTTTACGCCCTACGACATAGGGATATTCATTTGGGTGAATCCCTGTGCCAGGGCGTTTGTAATCTAAATCTTGGAGTTTTAAAACTTCGCCAGCTTTCACCGCACGCTTCAGAACAATACGACGACGGAATTTGGAACGCTTGGCAAGCTCTGCTTCACTCACAATTCTTGTGGTACTACCAAGTGCGTCAAAAATGTTTTTACCTTCTCTGCAAATAACTTCCATCTCAGTGGGGTCAGCAGAAATCCAGTGATCCCAACCTTCCATCTCTTTATCTGTTGTGAAGTGTTTTTCGATAATGCAAGCACCTAGTGCAATCGCCGCGAGTGAAATCGCCGTACCGATAGAATGGTCACTAAAACCCACAGGCACATTAAACGCGTCTTGCAATGTTTTCATGTTGTTGAGGTGAATGTCTTTGTACTCAGGTGGATAAATTGAGATGCAGTGCAAAAGAGAAATTTCTTTGGCTCCATTTTCTTGCAGGGTTTGCATGGCCAGCGCAACCTCGGCCATGCTCGCCATTCCCGTTGAAAGAATAATGGGCTTGCTAGATTTTGCCATGTGCGCTAAGAGCGGCAAATGGGTTACGTCCATCGAAGCAACTTTAATAGCAGGTGTGTTCATACTAGCAAGTAAATCAACTTCCTCGGGTGCAAAGGCTGATGACATAAAGTGAATGCCAATTTTCTTGCAGTACGCTGCAATGTCGTGGTGTTGCTCGGCGGTGAATTGATATTTTTCTACCATGGCCTCGAGCGACCCAAAGTGCCTATGTGTATCTGCGTAGGTCGTGTTTCTCGCGTATTCCGCTTTGGAAATCAGAGAATTTTTTGACCAAGACTGAAACTTCACTGCGTCCGCACCGCACTTCTTCGCTGCGTCAATCATGGTTCTGCATAAAGCTATATCACCGTTATAGTTCGAGCCAATCTCTGCGATAACGTAAGGTGGCTGTCCAGGCCCAACAAGTCTGCCGTTTAGATTAATAGGTTGCACAAATCCTCCAGTAGCTAGTCAGCATGTCAGCAGTTCAGCTTTCGCTTTTCCTGACATGCTGATTAACTGAAGTGCTGACATGCTCTAGGTTTGCCAAATCCCTCGCAGCTTTTCATTCGCTACGCACTCCCACCACAGAAAGACAGGCTGAAGTGTGTTTAACACCTTAGTGTACTCTGCCAGCAGCCTGCTGTCTGCGATGCTTGCGGAAAACTGCTGGACCTCTTGCCGACGTTCTTTGGTAGCAAGTTGCAGGTTTCCCTCCTCCAGTAATTTGTAGTGCTGCACCACCAACGCCGTAGCTTTTTTAATATCACTTGGTGTATAGGGAGTTATAACTTTTGCAGTGTTTGTAGCATATTGCCGATAAAGCATATGCGGGGTTTGGTCAAAAAAGAGCTCAGCGTTTTCCTGCAATGCCCTGCTAACGATAAGCCAATCGAGAAGCACCACCTCGGATGGGAAAGGTAAGCACTTTGCTAGTGTCTCCGTTCGATAAGCTGTATTAGAAAGTCCAAAAATATTATGGTGGCTCAGCAAGTCGGGATAATCCGTGCGTGGGGTTGAAAAGGTGAGGGCTAAATCTTTACCCTCCGTATTGATAAGCTTTAAGGCGCAACCATACACATCATAGCCTTGCAAATACTGCTTGGCCACACTAACGCGATTCGGCAAGAGTATATCATCACTGTCCACAAAAATCACTGCATCATAGGCTTGAATAATTTCTTCAAAGGCACGCTGTCGCAATGTTGCAGGCGTGTCGTTAGCATTGGCATAAAACCAGAAAATTTTTTCTCTGGGAAGAGGTATGTCTTCCACGGCAATATGATCCACTGCAATCCACACATCAAAATTTTGGTCTGTTTGCGCTGCAACACTTTCTGACCAAGCTAGCAAATAGGGTTTAACCGCAGGATAGACCGTAGTGTAAAGAGCTGTTCTCATAGGTTAGACTCGAGGTTCAATTATAACTTTTTTGCGAGCTCTAACAAAACCTCAGCCATTTTCCAATCCTCTTCGTCATCAATATCAAGGGCGTGTTGCCACGACAATTCAAACCCCGTGCGTGTCTCGACATGGAAGGTTTTTTCTCGTTTCAAAACATCAGACTTAGCCCACCACAACGCACCCGTAAGCGCGTAAAGTGTTGCTAAATCTTGACTGCGTGTTGTGAAGGCTTCAGGAAAAAGTGGCGAAAGTTTGTGGTGCTGTTCTATCTTAAACGCCCACCAGGGATTAAGCCAGCCAAAGCGGTTGACGGAAAGTTGTGTGTCTGCATTTGTGTGTTGAAACTGCTTAAAACTTTTTTGAATATCCTCTGCACTTCGCAGTGGGCAATTGGGCATAAGTTGTGAAACGTACGTGTAGCTCGAACCTTGGGCCTCGAGCTTCCCCAACGCATCAAGCGTAACAAGTGATGCCGGCGTGTGGTCATCGGCAAGTGCTGCCTCGCGCACGAAGGGAACTTCTGCACCGTACTGTTTTGACATCTCTGCAATCTCTACGTCATCGGTACTAACAACAACACGCTCAAAAATTTCACTCTGTAGTGCCGCTTCAATCGTGTAAGCAATCATCGGTTTCCCGTGAAGTGACTTAATATTTTTGCGGGGAATGCGTTTGGAACCTCCTCTTGCAGGAATGACAGCTAAATTCATAACACCTCCGAATAAAAATCTAAGCCTATTTTTGTAGATGTAAACGACGTTTTTGTTTGCTCAACGTAAGGGTGGGTCTCTAATCTACTTTTGATGCTATGCCTACCTGAATTTAATAGCCCGTTCATTAGAGACCCACCCCTACAATATGCTTTGATATCAAGATTATTTAGTGAACTATAAAAACTCCAAACCCTAGATGTTGTACACATCCGCTTTGTACCCTTTCAGATTTTCTACATTCGTAAACCAAGCAATCGTTTCGGAAAGGCCGCGTTTGAAGCCCTCGAGTCCTCCATACTTTGGTTCCCAATTCAACAATGCTTTTGCTTTCGCGTTACTCGCCCAAAGTCTCTCAACTTCGCTTTTCCTTGGACGCAAACGCTCTTCATCCGAAAGAATTTCAATATTAACCTTCATTAGCTCTGCAATTGTTTTTGCGGTATCACCAATGCTAATTTCAAAATTACTACCAATATTTATAACTTCACCAAAAGCTTTATCTGAGTTCATCATCGCGATAAACCCAGCAACTGTGTCTTTGACAAAATTAAAATCCCTTGTGGGTGAGAGTGCGCCAAGCTTGATTTGTTTTTTATCATTAGCAAGTTGCGTGATAATAGTCGGAATAACAGCCCGTGCAGATTGACGTGGGCCATAGGTATTAAACGGGCGAAGGACAGAAACTGGCATATCAAAGGAGCGATAAAACGAGAGTGCCAGCTGGTCTGCGCCAATTTTTGTAGCAGAATACGGTGACTGTCCTTGCAAAGGGTGTTCTTCGTCAATAGGAACATACTTTGCTGTACCGTAAACTTCAGAGGTCGAGGTGTGAACGACTTTGGCACCAACGTCCTTTGCAGCTTGTAAAACATTGAGTGTGCCCGCGATGTTTGTATCCACATAGGTATTGGGTGAATGATACGAGTACGGAATGGCGATCAGTGCGGCAAGGTGCAAAATAACTTCGCGACCTTGCACGGCTTTACGCACGCCGTTAGGGTCGCGGATGTCACCCGAGAAAATGTCGAGAGATTTTTTGATGTCTGCTGGGGAATGTTCGAGCCAACCCAGGGAACTAAAAGAATTGTAATAGGTGAAGGCCCTAACGTCGTAACCTTTACGCACAAGCGTTTCAGTGAGGTGCGAGCCAATAAAGCCGTCACTGCCTGTCACTAAGACACGTTTCATTTGTCCTATCATGATGTCTTAGCTTAACGCGAATTACAGGGACTGCAAAGCGCAATGACCCAAATTCAGAGCTTCATGTTTTGAAGGTATGGAGCTTACTACCTTGGAAGCTCTTCATGTTTCTTCAATTTACAGTACAAATGTAACATCTACTTCATTGCATCTCCATACATTCACACGTATACTAAGCGCGGTTCAACAACCAAACTCGAGTATCGAAACTAGCCCAAAACTTGGCGTAGATTCTAGACCAATCTCAATGTTAGTTAACGATACACACCTGGAGGAAGCATGAAAAGGCGTGAATTTTTGAAGTACGGTACAGCCAGTGCTGCCACGTTGGGTCTCACCCAAACCATTGCACAGTCTGCCGACTTGCCCGAGCTCGAGTGGGATATGGCCACAAGCTGGCCCACCTCGCTCGATACGATTTTTGGTGGCGCACAAGTCTTGGCAGAGCGTGTGGCAGCTATCACCGCAGGTAAATTTAAGCTTAACCCACGTGCTGCAGGGGAAATTGCACCTGCCACAGAAGTTCTCAACGTGGTCGAGCAAGGTGCTGTACCATGCGGTCACACCGCTTCTTACTATTATGTGGGTCGTAGTCCCGTCATGGCTTTCGGTACAGCTCTGCCTTTCGGCCTGAATGCTCAACAGCAAAACGCCTGGCTTTATGATGGTGGTGGTTTAGCTGCGCTACAGGAATATTATGCCAATAACTTTGGTGTGATTCAGTTCCCAGCAGGCAACACCGGCGTGCAAATGGGCGGCTGGTTCCGCAAGGAAATCAACACCGTTGCTGATCTTCAAGGTCTGAAAATGCGTATTCCTGGTATTGGTGGCGAAGTGATGAGTCGTCTTGGTGTCACCGTGCAAGTTTTAGGCGGTGGCGAAATCTTCCAGGCATTGCAAACCGGTGCCATTGACGCAGCCGAATTTGTAGGCCCCTATGATGACGAGAAACTTGGCCTTAACAAGGCTGCTGAGTTTTATTACTATCCAGGCTGGTGGGAACCAGGTCCAACCTTGGAGTTTCAAGTGAATTTAGGTGAATGGGAAGCTCTTCCCGTCGAGTATCAAGAAGCCATTCGGGCTGCTTCTTACGAAGCCAACCTAACGATGCTCGCTCGCTACGACGCTCGCAACAACGAAGCCCTACAACGTCTTATCGAAGCCGGTGTACAGTTGCGTCCTTACAGCGATGAAATCTTGAAAGCCGCCGAAGAAACCGCTAATGCACTCTTTGAAGAGTATAAAGCTTCTGATGCGGATTTCGCAACAATTTTTGATCAGTGGCGTGCGTTTAGAACACGTGTTCAGGCTTGGCACAACATTAACGAGGGCAGTGTATCTCGTTACACGAACGCGAAGTTAGCTACTGAGTAAAGTTTTGTGAACCTGTGGTTCAACTACAAGCTTATTTTTTATAAAAGAATATGCGGCGCATTCCGTTAGAAATGCGCCGCATATCTTTACTCTTAGTCAATTCAGTTGGTAACCTTAACGCCTTTGACAAGGAGATTAAGACCCGTAGCATCTTCCCAAACATTTTCGTTGGCTAACCGAATGCTGTATTCAGGACGTGAGGCTAAATTACCCGAGGGGTCGCGGGGTTTCACAGTCCTAGCACAGCCTGTTTAATCGCCCAGGTAGAACGGTGGTTACGAAAAGCGTCAAGCTGAGCGATTTGAATAGCAACGCCCATCGCCGCAAAAAGCCAGCGATTGTGCAGGTTGG